>DATNRE010000695.1:0-6529 GCA_036703685.1 Candidatus Obscuribacterales bacterium | reverse complement strand
GAAGATGGACGGGGATAGTCGCGGCGGGGCGGCGCTATCCATTCGTCGGGTATCGGGGGCTCCGATTAAATTTGTCGGGGTGGGGGAAAAAGTCGAAGCGCTGCAACCTTTTTATCCTGACCGGGTTGCCTCTCGAATTTTAGGCATGGGGGATATTTTAACCTTAGTTGAAAAAGCCCAAGAGGAATTCGACTTGGCGGATGCCGAGAGAATGCAGGAAAAAATTGTGACGGCAAAATTTGATTTTACCGACTTCCTGCGTCAAACTCGGATGATGAAAAATATGGGGTCTTTGGGGGGATTAATTAAGTTAATTCCGGGGATGAATAAGATTTCCCAAGACCAATTAGACCAGGGAGAAGCGCAATTAAAACGCTCAGAAGCGATGATTAATTCCATGACCGTTGATGAGCGCAAAAACCCCGATTTATTAGCCAGTTCTCCCTCCCGTCGCAAACGCATTGCGAAAGGTTCAGGAATGCTGGAAAAAGATGTGATGAAGTTAGTTAGTGACTTCCAGAAAATGCGGTTAATGATGCAACAAATGAGTCAAGGAATGATGCCCGGAATGGGAGGGATGCCGGGGATGGGAATGCCCGGAATGCCCGGTATGGGAGGCGGTTATCCCGGGGCGGCTAAAGCTAAGAAAAAGAAAGAGAAAAAGAAAAAAGGTTTCGGACAACTTTAACCCTTCCCCTCGTTCCAAGGTTCTACCTTGGAATGCCAACCGGAGGCTCTGCCTCCGACTATTTCATACATATCGATAGTTTATATATCATTATAGCGAGCGAGGGCGATCGCACTTCTTTTCCTATTACCAAGCACTACCCATGTTAATTTTTATATAACATCAGGAGAGTCATCGCACTAAACCCACTATAATTAACGAAGCATTGAACTATAAACCAGTTACCGCTATGACTAATCTCTATCGATTCTTAAAATTATTATTCATTTCTTTATTGATTTCTTTGATTAGCTTATCTGATTTGAGTTCTGTTGCTTTTGCTCAAAGTTTATCTCAAAACAAGGAATTAAATCTATCTTCAAACCCATCACTTTTAAAAGAAAATCTCAAAAACGTTCGATCTCAAGAAGATATAAAATCCATTAGTCCTTTTATTGGAAATGATTTTGTCTTTTATTTAAACCAAAACCAATTTAAAAACTCAGGCTCCCAAGGAAAAAAAGCTAATCAAGATTTCCCTAACTTATCGGGAAATATAAACATAAGTCTTCCAGGGATTAAGATTGGCTTTTTAACTGTTAACGTTCCTGTCAATATTGAAGAAGTTAGCTTATTTAAGACTGTTAACATTAATAATTATAATATATATCTTAACCAAGATCCTAAAGCCTTTGAATGGTATCAAAAAGGTCAAGAGGAATTAGAAAAAGAAAATTATAAATATGCTGTGACATTTTTTAGTAATGCTTTAGGTCTGGACAATTATTTTTCAGAAGCCTATGCTCAACGAGGTTTTGCCTATTTTAACTTAGGAAATTTTGAAGATGCTTTAGATGATTTTAATAAAGCAATATTAGGATCTAAACCTCAATTTAAAGACCATATTAAAAATCCAAAAACTTATGTTGATCCTATAATATTAAGAGGATATTTCTATCTAAAAACGGGAAATTATAAAGCTGCTTTTACAGATTTTACGGATGCTATAAAGCGAAACCCTGAAGTTTATCAATCTTACCTCAATCGAGCAGTTGTTTATTTGGTTAACCTGGATTATAAAAATGCAATTAAAGATTTAGATATGGCGATTAAGAAAGATCTTAATTCTCAAGACGCATTACTGATGAGAGGATCAATTAATGCAGAATTAGGAAAGTATAAAAATGCTATTGCTAATTTTCAGGAAGTAATTGATTTGAATTTGAGTCAAAAACAACTGCATCCTAATTCTTTAACTGAAGCCTATTATAAAAAAGGATTAGCCGAACTTAATTTAGGTAACTATCAGACAGCTATTGATGATTTTGATAAAGCAAAAAAATACAATTCTAACTACCCTGAACTTTCTTATAATAAAGCACTAGCTTATTATTACCAAGGAAACCTGGATCAAGCAATTAATTCTTACAGTGAAGAAATTAACCGTAATCCTGAACTTTTAGAGGTTTATTATCAACGGGGTAAAACTTATTATCAGAAAAATGATTTTGAGAAAGCCATAAATGATTTTGAGAAAGTCTTAGACCAAGACAAACAGTATATAGAAGCCGAAATAAAATTAGCTAATACTTATTTTGATTTGGCTCTAAAATCCAATAAAGATTCGATGTTAAATTTAAAACTTTCTGATGAACGTTATAAACAAGTTATTCAAGATTCCTCAAAAAAATCTGAATATCAAGATTATGTATCTCAAGCTGAGTCAAAACGAAAAATAATCAAAAAATTTTTAGAAGATAAAGCCATCTTTCCTATAGTTAATAGTCTACAGGATTCTGGAAATACTTTAGTTTATACAATTGCTATTAGTCCTAATGGAGACAGGATAGCAAGTGGAGGTGACAAGAATATAGTCAAAATTTCTACTTTTGAAAAAGTCCAAGAAAAAGAGAAATTTGACAATCAAGATCCAGTCTATACAGTTGTATTTAATCCTGATAAAAACACATTAGCAATTGGGGGAATGAAATCCTTAAAAATTTTGGACTTAAATTTTGGGAAGTTTGAGACTTTTCCGATTCCGAATGATAGCACTATTCGCAGTCTTGTTTATGATTTGACAGGACAAACTTTGATTAGTGCTGGAGAAAATACTCCTATCACTTTTTGGGATCAGAAGACAGGTGAAAAAATTAGGACAATCCCAACCCTAACTAAAAAAATTAATTCTCTTGCATTAAGTCCCAATAAAAAATGGTTAGTCAGTGGGGGAGATGATAAAGTTTTGAGAATTTATGACTATAAAACTGGAACAGAAATTCGTAGTTTAGACAAAGATAAAGGACATCAAGACATTATTCGAGCTATTGTGATTAGTCCAGATAATCAATTATTAATCTCTGGAAGCAATGATAAAACAATTAAGATATGGGACTTAAATTCAGGTGACTTCATAGATAAATTAACAGGTTACACTCAGCCTGTTACATCCTTAGCTATAACTTCAGATTCTCAATTTCTAGCGAGTGGTGCTGATGATGGAAAAATTAGAATTTGGGATTTAAAACATCATCAAGAACTTGCTACTCTTTCTTTTCCATCTTCTTATGTACAGTCTATAGCTTTTACTCCTGATAACAAATTTCTGGTTTCTGGAGGAGATAAGAATGCTATAAAAGTCTGGAAAATGCCATTTTAAAGTTAATTTTAATGCCGGGCTAAATATAGCAAATCTCAATGAATGGGATCTATTGATCCTAAAAAATATCTCCATCCTCCGGGTTGTCCTTGACGACAATTAACCCAAACTATTTCAAGGACTAACCCATCCTTTTACCTCCGTATCCGTTAAAGGTTTTTCCATCTTCATACTTTCACTACGAGCCGCATTTAATAAATGTTTCATCGTCACCGCTTCATTAGAATCCGCCGCCAAAAAAGCAGCATTCATAGCAATATTACGAATATTTCCCCCAGCTACACTCAGTTTAGCTAATTTATTCACATCCACCCCTTCCAATGGCACTTCCTGGGGAAAAATACGACGCCAAATTTCAGCCCGTTGGGTCACATCGGGAAACGGAAACTGCACCACAAACCGAATTCTTCGCAAAAATGCACTATCTAATGCCCCCTTTAAATTCGTAGTTAAAATTGCTAACCCGCCATAGGCTTCCATCCGTTGCAATAAATAGCTCACCTCAATATTTGCATGACGGTCATGGGAATCTTTCACATCAGAACGTTTTCCAAATAAAGCATCCGCTTCATCAAAAAGTAAAATCGCCCCACCCGTTTCCGCCGCATCAAAAACCCGTCGCAAATTCTTCTCCGTTTCCCCAATATATTTACTCACTACTGAACTCAGATCAATCCTATATAAATCCAAATTTAACTCCCGAGCCATCACTTCCGCCGCCGTAGTTTTTCCCGTCCCACTAGGGCCAGCAAATAACGCACTAATTCCTAAACCCCGTCCGCCCTTTTTCGCAAACCCCCAACCCTGATAAACTTTAACACGCTGACGAACATGGGCAATTACCGCTTTTAGAGTTTGTGACTGCATTTCCGGTAAGACCAAATCCTCCCAACTCGCACTCGGTTCAATTCGTTGGGCCAAATCCTCCATGCGAGGACGAGCTTGGGCCCGACAAGCCTCCCATAAAGTATTATTCAGGTGATCATAATCCTCACTTAGCCCCATTTGTCCGAGGGTACTCGCACAAGCCGCAGCAATGGCGGGGGCATTCAGGTTAAATTGTCCGACTAGGTGTTCTATAATTTCCGGCAACTCCTCACGCTCCATCACCAGTGCTTCCTCCCATAGTAGGTATTGCTCTGAGTGGGTAGGCTTGCTCACTTCAAAATTCACGAGGGGGCGCTGTCTTTGGCTAATTCGCTCCCGTGCGGTGATGATCAGAGGACTGTTAATGTTTTCAATCAAATGGGCGACGGCATTGCCATCCCGATCGGAACCGTCTATTTCGTCACAGTCCAAGACTAAAGCACTATTACACAAAACCGCTTCTCGATCCCATAACCGCAGCAGTTGAGACAGTTCGTTTCGGTTGCTGGGTAAGTGATCGGCACTGAGTAAATGGGCATCCAGTCCTAATATTTTGCAGGCGCATAGGGCGATCGCCCGCTTGCTACTGGCATCTTCTCCACAGAGTTGCACGGTGGGTACGGTGTCATTGCCAGCACTCTGAGACAGGGTTTCTGCCAACTGTTTCGCTAACTGTTGGTGAGAGGGGACTAATTGATTGTCTCCTTGTAGTGGCTTGATCATTCCCATCAGTCGCTCATCTAAGTGTTGCACTCCCACCAAGTAGTGGAGGATGCGCTCGTCAATGCGCAGGGGACTCTGGGTGAGTGCCGATCCACTACCGATCTCAATTAATCGCCAGTGTCGTAGGGGAGCCGTAGGGGTGAGGGCGTTCCAATGGGGGCTATCCAGGCTACTGAGGGCTAGGCTAAAGGTGGGATAAGGTTTTTGCGAGTCCCCTTGAGCCAGGGCGCACAAACTGGCAAAACTGGCGTCTAATTCCATACCTGCACAGATCATTAATAAGTCTCGTTCAAAGGTGGACAAGCCAAAGATGCGACAGATCCGGTGTAGGGATGAATGCTCCGATAGTTCGGAAGTAGCCGCCGGCTTTGGAGTCTGACTATCTTGACTGGCTTTCCATTCGAGAGCCTGTCGCACTTGAGCCAGTGCCACCATCAGGGATTCTTGGTTTGCTTTTTGCCAGTTTTGCACAGAAACAGCGTTCATAATTCAATTGTAGTAAGTCCTTTAGGACTCTTTGCCAGATTTGTATATAGGCCCTAAAGAAGCCCTGAAGGGCTTACTACTAGGGGATGGTGATCGTTGGACTGATATACTGATCAAAGGTGGGACTATGGCGATCGCTATCAACTTGACAGAGACTTTCCGCACCATCCACTTGAATTCTCACTAAATAGTCGCTGTTTTTAATGGCTTTAAGTGAGAAGATAAGCCGAACAGTATTATTATTCCGAGGCTGGGCGTTAAAAATGTAAGCGGCAGGCTGTAGGGTGGTCTGTTCATTTAAAATCAGAATCACTCGCTGATCTCGACCGATCCCCACGTCTGTTATGACTTCTAATTTAGCATCACGAGGCTCATCGTCCGTTCCTGACCCACTGAGCAGATTCACCTCCTTGATACTGGGTCGCAACACAAACGGAGCCACATTCGACTCCACCCGCTCCTGCATGGGGCTATTCGTGCTTCCCCTTTCCAACCTTTGACCGTGAATGACCTGTAACCCCTGAACCCCGGGTCGGAGTGCCCCCGGTGGCACTAAGGTTAAGGCTAAGGTAATCGCCTGATCTTGCACCGTACCTGGTGCCACTTCCACACCCCCAATTCTAATCGAGGCATTGGTATTAGCAAGCATTTTACCTCGAATTAATAAGGTACTATGGCTGAAAATCGGTTGATATCGCCCTTCGGTTGACATGACAAAATCAATCGTCGGTTGTTTGTTAAATGTCCAGGTATTCAGGCTGCGATCGCGGATCGGAAGTGCTACCATGGCAGGTTCCTCACCATCTAACACCACAACTGTAATTTTATAGATCACAGATAAAACATAAGGAGTTTGAAAAAAGACCGACCAAACCTTCGATAATTCATCCGTTGAAACCGGAACAAATTCCGCTCGGATCATCTCAATTTGTTCTGATAAATCAGAATTTGCTAAAAAAGGATAACTGGGATCATTAACCGTTTCTCGAATCATTTGAGAGGATAAAACCGCTCGATCTTCCAGGGTTCGTATGGCACTTCCTAATAAACGCTGAGGCTCCAATTCTATGTCATTTCCATAACAACTTAACAGATAGTATAAATCTATAGGTAATTGATTTCGCTTT
>DATNRE010000694.1:0-1917 GCA_036703685.1 Candidatus Obscuribacterales bacterium | reverse complement strand
GGGGGGAGATGCCTTTACATCAGAATACCCCATATTCTTCTCAATTAGATTCTCGTTCATCTAATGAAATTGAACGCTAGGTTATGTTAACACTTTATGTGTCTCAACAAGGATGTTATCTAACTTTAGAAGCTGAAAGTTTGTTAATCAAGAAAGGAAAAGAAGTCTTAGCAGAAGCTCAAATTCCCCTCCTTGAACAAGTTTTAGTCTTTGGTCAATCTCAAATCACAACTCAAGCAATTCGAGCCTGTTTATCTCGCAATGTTCCCATAGCTTATCTATCTCGTATGGGATATTGTTACGGTAGAGTTTTACCTGTTGAACGTGGCTACAGACACCTATCCCGTTATCAACAACAACTGACTAGAGTAGACCGTTTAATTGTGGCTCGTCGCCTTGTTCAAGCTAAAGTCAAAAACAGTCGAGTCATTCTCCAACGCCAAGCCCGTCGTCAATCTTCTCCAACAATTAATTTAGCCGTTCAAAGTTTGAATTATTTGATGGAAAAGGTGATACAAGCAGAAAGTTGGGAGCGATTAATGGGACTCGAAGGTGCAGCAGCAGCTCAGTATTTTTCAGCTTTTGGGGAATGTTTAACTAATCCTAAGTTTGTGTTTACCGTGCGATCGCGTCGTCCCCCAGGAAATCCAGTGAATGCTCTATTGAGTTTTGGTTATCAAGTTCTCTGGAATCATCTTTTGAGTTTAATTGAACTTCAGGGACTTGACCCCTATTTTGGTTGTTTACATCAAGGAACAGAACGTCATGCTGCCTTAGCTTCTGATTTAATTGAGGAGTTTCGAGCACCGATTGTGGATTCATTGGTCATGTATTTAATTAATCGTAACATGATTGATGCAAATACAGATTTTACTTACCACAATGGCGGTTGTTTTCTGAATGATTCCGGTCGAATCAAATACTTGAAAGCTTTTCTACAACGGATGGAAGAAAAGTTGACCACCGCCGCCGGAGAAAATCAACCTCGATGGGATACTCTGACTCAACAAGTTAAGGCTTTTAAGCAGTTTGTTTACAGCCCGATTGAAGGATATAAACCTTATGAGTTGCGTTGATGTTATTCTATATTGTTGCCTATGATATTCCCTGTGATAAACGTCGTCGTAAAGTGGCGAATTTATTAGAAGGATATGGAAAGCGGGTTCAATATTCGGTGTTTGAATGTGTTTTGCCTCAATCGAAATATATTGAGTTACAGAAACGCTTGAAAAAACTGGTGAATCTGGCTGAGGATAATCTGCGGTTTTATCCCCTTTCCCGCCATACCTGGGGAAGTGTGGAAACTTGGGGCAAAGGGCCAAAGATTACTGAGTATCCGAGTTCAATAATTATTTGATGGTTTTTGCGAGGCTTAGGCAAAATGGCTGTAATGCTGATTCTGTTGTTGGGAGCCTCGCTATCCCTCCTGGCAAGGATTCTAACGTTTTGATTAAGGAGTAAAATGTTGTTTCAGCCAACAGTTTTTCTGAGCCTCGCAAACCCTATCTGGACAGCCGATGGCGTCTGGGTTTAAAATGGGAGGACTCCCTACTCGTTAGGGAAATTAATTGATTGGAAACGTCATTGACAGGCACGCTAACTGAGACATTGCAAGGTGGGGGGGTACGCTCTCCCTACTCGTTAGGGAAATTAATTGATTGGAAACTAACAATTGAAATTTATTTACAGATTGCTGTAACTTCTCCCTACTCGTTAGGGAAATTAATTGATTGGAAACTTGAACCCGTTGTAGTTTTAATCCTTTGTGGTTTTGTTTCTGCTCCCTACTCGTTAGGGAAATTAATTGATTGGAAACCCAGTAGGCAGAGGAGGTTCATATAGTGCTCGATATGCCCCTTCTAGAAGCTCCCTACTCGTTAGGGAAATTAATTGATTGGAAACCTGTTTTACCACAGA
>DATNRE010000693.1:0-3825 GCA_036703685.1 Candidatus Obscuribacterales bacterium | reverse complement strand
TAAGCGAACATCAGTTAATGGTTCTTTATCACTATCGCTTAGAACTTGAAGCCGTAGCAATCTAAAACCGATTAGATTTATCAAAATGGCGATAATATTTGTTTTTATATCGTGGATTTTGAACATATTAATTTTATCGAGGAGTTAGATGATGAAAATTAATCTTAACAACGACCAACAAATTATAGAAGAAGTCTTTAATATTTTAATCGAAAATTTAGACCCTGCTAAAATCAGTCGTTTTTGGGCAATTTGTAACTTAGGAAGTGGGGAATATTCCCAACTCAAAGACAAACTCTTTGCTGGAGAAACCGTTGATAGTCTTTATGAAAAAATCCAAGCACAAGAAAACAATGATTAAACTACAGAAGAATTTTTAAACTTTGCC
This sequence comes from Candidatus Obscuribacterales bacterium, assembly GCA_036703685.1. Classification (GTDB taxonomy): domain Bacteria; phylum Cyanobacteriota; class Cyanobacteriia; order Cyanobacteriales; family Microcoleaceae; genus Planktothrix. Next base: position 3,437 of record DATNRE010000693.1, on the reverse strand, counting down.
CGCTTTCTCGATCAAATATAATCTTAAATTATGGCATTTACCACGGAAGACGAAATCGAACTTTACAACCTAGAACTACTTGAAAATCTCGGTTATAATTATCGAAACGGTCATGATATTGAACCCGAAGGTCAACACCCAGAACGGGAAAGTTTTAGTGATATCCTGTTAAAAGATAGGCTGAAAAATGCGATCGCCAAACTTAACCCCGATATTCCCTTAGAAGCTAGAGAAGAAGCCTTTAAACAAGTTATAACCCTGAGCGCCCCTGACCTGCTCAATAATAACGAAACCTTCCATAAATACCTAACAGAAGGCATCGATATTGAATATCAATGGCAGGGAGAAACCAGAGGAGGTAAGGTTTGGTTAATTGATTTTAATTATCCTGAAAATAACCAATTCTTAGCCATTAATCAATATACCGTTATTGAAGATAACCACAACCGCCGACCGGATATTATTTTATTTATTAATGGTTTACCTTTAGTTGTTATTGAACTAAAAAATGCTGCTGATTCTAAAGCAAATCTAAAAGCTGCTTATCAGCAATTACAAACCTATAAACGAGAAATTCCGAGTTTATTTAATTATAATGCTTTATTAATTATTTCCGATGGTTTAGAAGCTCGGGCGGGTTCACTTTCGGCGGATTTTAACCGTTTTGTCCCTTGGAAAAACCCCAAAGGTGAACAAGACCCTAACCGCAATGAATTAGAGATTTTAACTAACGGTATCCTGAATAAAACCACCCTCCTCGACTTTATCCGTCATTTTTCAGTCTTTGAAAAAGTTAAATTTGTTAATCCTGAAACCCAAGTTACCACCCTACAAACTATTAAAAAAATTGCCGCTTACCATCAATATTATGCTGTTAATAAAGCCGTTGAATCTGTTCTAGGAGCAGTGAATAGGAAAGATGCTAAAGGAGGCGTGATTTGGCATACCCAAGGCAGCGGTAAGTCTCTGACCATGGTTTTTTTAACTGGAAAATTAGTCTTAAAACTCAATAACCCGACGGTGGTAGTTTTAACCGATAGAAATGATTTAGATGACCAACTCTTTGATACCTTTGCCGGATGTCGTCAACTGCTCCGCCAAGACCCACAACAAGCGGAAAATCGCGCCCAAGTTCGAGATCTCTTAACTGTTGATTCTGGGGGGATTATATTTACAACGGTACAAAAATTCTCTCCCGAAAATGACGAAACTCCTTATCTTAGAATTAGCGATCGCTCTAATATTATTATCTTAGCAGATGAAGCCCACCGCAGTCAATACGGCTTAAAAGCTAAACAAATTAACCTCAAAGATACGGCAGGAAATGTTATTGGGAAACAAACCAAATATGGCTTTGCTAAGTATATTCGGGATGCTTTCCCCCATGCTATTTTTGTCGGGTTTACCGGAACTCCCGTAGAACAAACTGATAAAAATACTCCGGCGGTTTTTGGGAATTATATTGATATTTATGATATCGCTCAAGCGGTAAAAGATGGGGCAACGGTTCCGATTTATTATGAAAGTAGATTAGTGAAAGTACACCTAGATGAGAAAGGAAAAAAACTCCTAGATGAACTTGATGATGATTTGCAATATGAAGACCTCAGCACCACTCAAAAAGCCAAAGCTAATCAAACCCAATTAGAAGCTATTATCGGTTCTACTAAGCGATTAAAAACCATTGCTGAGGATATTATTACCCACTTTGAACAGCGACAAATTGCTAATAGGGGTAAAGGAATGATTGTCACCATGAGTCGTCGTATTGCTGCTGATCTTTACGAGAATATTGTTAAATTGCGTCCTGACTGGCACAGTGATGATCTCCACAATGGCAATATTAAAGTAGTGATGACGGCCGCCGCCTCCGATGAGGAAAAACTGGTTAAACATCATACTAATAAAAAAGACCGTCAAATTCTCGCCCAACGTCTGAAAGACCCCGATAATTCCCTAGAATTAGTCATTGTTTGTGATATGTGGTTAACGGGTTTTGACGCGCCTTGTTTGCATACCATGTATATTGATAAAGGGTTAAAAGCCCATAATTTAATGCAAGCGATCGCCCGAATTAATCGAGTTTATTTTGAGAAAATGGGGGGATTGATTGTTGATTATTTAGGGTTAGCCCATGAACTGAAAAAAGCCCTTTCCTTTTATTCTCAAAGCGGGGGCAAAGGTAGTCTTTTTATTAATCAAGAAGAAGCCGTTAATATTTTCTTAGCTAAGTTAGAAATTGTGGAACAAATTATGGCGGGTTGCTCTTATCAAGATTATTTTACAGCGTCCACCGGAGAAAAACTAAATCTGTTAAAAACTGCTACAAATTATATTGCTGACCCGTCCCGTAAAACTCCATTTCAAAATGGGGTTGTTGCCCTTTCTAAAGCGTTTTCTCTGGCAGTTCCCCATCCTGAAGCCCTGCAAAAAGCGGAAAAAGTATCTTTTTTTCAAGCCATTTTAGCCAGTCTCAAAAAGTTAGAAATCAGTGATGGGGGCGTGAGTAATATTGAAATTGAAACCGCCATTCGTCAAGTGGTAGACCAGGCGCTGGTTTCCAGTGCGGTGATTAATATTTTTGATGAAGCTGGAATTAAGAATCCTGATATTTCTATTATTTCTGATGAATTTATGGCAGAAGTACAGGGGATGGAACATAAAAATTTAGCTGTTGAACTGTTAACTCGTTTATTGAAAGATGAGGTTAAAGCCAAAAGTCGGACTAATATTGTTCAAAGTCGCAAACTGGCAGAAATGTTAGAGGAATCCTTGCGTCGTTATCAAAATCAAGTGATTAGTGTAACAGATATTATTCAGGAATTATTAGGAATTGCTAAGGATACCCAAGTGGCAAATCAACGGGGGGAAGAATTAAAATTAGAACCCTATGAATTAGCATTTTATGATGCCCTGGCTCAAAATGAAAGTGCGACGGAAGTGATGGGGGTTGAACAATTGCGAGAATTAGCGATCGTTTTAGTGCAGAGAATTCGGCAGAATGCGACAATTGATTGGAATTTGAAAGAAAGTGTTAGAGCTAGAATGAAAGTCATGGTTAAACGCTTACTGCGCCAGTATGGTTATCCCCCGGATATGCAGGCGTTGGCAACAGAGTTAGTGTTGGAACAGGCAAAGGTGTTCACAGGGTTTGTGGTCAGTTAACACAGAAGAACTCGATTTATTCCGCCAAACCCCCATGAAAAAGCCGGATCGGAGGATCAAAAAAAAATTTTGCAAAAGGGGTTGACATTCCTAGGGAAAGGGAGTAGATTAGTAAATTGTGAGAGGGAAACGAGCGAACCACAAGAACGCCGAAACCTCAAAAACCGGAAAAGTTTTATAAAGCTTTCCTGGTGCCTATGGCTCAGTGGAACCACTCCGATCCATCTCGAACTCGGAAGTGAAACGCTGATACGGCGAAGATACTTGGCGGG
>DATNRE010000692.1:0-7152 GCA_036703685.1 Candidatus Obscuribacterales bacterium | reverse complement strand
GCTGATCATTTGTCCCAGCGTACATTTAGCCAAAAACGTCTCGGCGAAACTATCAAGATGGGTAATTTTTTTGTTGTCTTTGTCAGCAAATTGGTAAAGCGGCAGAAATCGCTCTTCTGCGTTAAAGCTAAAGTGACGGCTGTTGTTATTAGCAAAGTACCAAGTATCGCTGCGATTGCTGACGATGAACATTTGCAGGAAGCAGAGCAGGGTTTTGCCGTAGCCATTGCCGGGGTCGTTTTTGTAATCGACGATCTGCTGCATGGCGCGGCGCGGGCTAATAGTCAGGGTTTTTAGCTCAATTTGCACCACTGGCACACCATTAATCAGCAGAATCACATCATAGCGGTGGTGGCTGCTGTCGGTGTTGATGCGGAGTTGTTTGACCACCTCAAAGGTGTTTTTGCACCAGTCCTTGATATTGACTAGGGTGTAGAACAGTGGCGTGCCGTCGTCTCGCTCAAAGCTACTGTTCTCGCGCAGATGCCGAGCCGCGACAAAGACATCAGGGGTGACGAGCCGCTCCAACAGTCGGGCAAACTCGGCATTGGTCAGATGTACTCGATTGAGCGACTGGAACTTTTCGCGAAAGTTTTGCTCTAGTGTGGCGCGATCGCGGATGTCTGGGCGATAGATGTATTTGAGATCACCCAGTTTTTCGATCAATGCTTGTTCGATTTGTTGTTCCGTCATTGACAACGCTCAGCGAGTACAGAAAGGCGACCTTCTAGCCATAAGCCCTTAGCCAAAGACGTATGTAGGACTTACGCATTGACAAAAACAATCAACTATGTATGTAGCTTTTTAGGCGTTAGAGCTTGGTTTTTTGACCGATTGGGAGGCGATCGCCAGCTATTCCAGAATTCCCTTTGATAGCCTGAAACGTAGTAATTTCGTTAAGGCATACAATGGACGATTAATAGTTAAACTACAGTTTACCCGATTGATTGTCAGAGTTAGCCAGACAACAACAGTTTTCCCTAATGTCGAGGCTGGCATCACGGCTGCACTACTAATTACTCAAGACAGTATATTCAATGGATACGATTCAAAACGGTTTATTGTCGTGATTCTCAACTATTGTTTTAGTTAAAGAACCATCATTTGCCGTCTTTGTGTCGTGACAATGTTTGTGTAGAAGTTGTAAATTATCATAGGTGTCTTTTCCACCTAATGATGTTGGTTTAATTGTGTCCCAACTTCTACAATATCCGTACTTGAAAAGTACAGACCACAGTGAGGACAAATACCCTTTTGTCGTTTAATTAATTTAGAAACTCTTGAATTAGTTCCTGGGTATTCTCCACGTCGTTTACTCCAATAAATCCAGTTACCATCGAACGGACTAGCTTCACCCTTAACCTTTGTATGCCTGACGATGGGCGTACTGGTATGGTTGATTAATTCCATCCCGTCTTCTGTACTGAAACACCAATTTCTATCGCCTACTGTAGATTTAGCCATTACACCATATTAAACCAGCGATAGTTGATCTACTGTTCATCTTCAGTGACCCGTTTTAAAGAAGTCTTATTAAACGCTGGGAAAGAAAAGTTAGGATATTGCTCAATCGCTTTTTGCAATTCATCGAAAATAGGGCTATCGAGTCCAGTCACAACACACCAAACACGGCTCCGAGTTAAAGCGACAAAGGCTTCATTGCGTTTGTGTAATTCCTCTTCTTGTTTCCAGGCTATTGGCTGATTAGCATAATGGAAACGGGAAGCATAAACTTTCCAAGATTCATTCCCTTTGGCACGGAAAATACCAGATATCGTGACACAATTATTGATACGGAAAATACTAGGGTTAGTATCAACACCCGCAATACAGCTATTAATTCCTTTTTGTCTCAACGCTAATTTCATAGACTCGAAATATTGCTTTTCGTAATCTCCTGATAAGGCAGTAATGATAATATCCCAAGGGTCAAAACCTCGTTGAATATCATCAGCAACTTGTTGGGCAATCCATTGTTGTTCTTCAGCTTCATTATTAAACGTTTTAATAACTAAATTCGTCCCTAAAGCATCTTTTAAGTCAAAATCTTTCTGGTCAATCGGGTGAGGGCTTACAGAATCGGGACGAGTAATAGTAACAGGTTTTCCAACAGAAGTGAAATTTCCGTCTAAAACTTCATAACCTAGAGCTTCCCATTGGTCTTTCTGACTAACGCCTTGTAAAACTCCACCTACTCTAAATAAGCCCATGTTAATTGCATGAGCCGTCATTAATAGATTGCGGGGAGTTCGATAGCATTTTTTCATTTGATGACCTTTTAAAATGCCACCTTCATATCGTCCACGCAGATCAACAACTAGACTTCCATCAGCATTTCTTCCAAAAATTGCTGCGGCATCAGGAACAATTAAAGAACCAATCCCCTGAGCTTCATCATAAGCCCAGTATAGGCGTTTAGGTTCAGACAAAGTTTCATAAACTAATTGATAAAATACTGGTGGCAAATCTTGTCCTTCGTCAATCAGTAACGCATCATAGAGAATGGGAATAGAACCTGCATCTCGTTTTAGACAGCTACAAATATATTCAAATGATTTTGCAGGGGAACTATTGCCAATCTCATTTTCTACATCCTTAACTGTTTTAGCTCTAACTCCACATTTTAATGCTAAATCCCTGTAAAACCCTTGTTGGTCTTTTGCTCCCCAAGCGTGTAACACCTTCAGTTTCGTGAAATCTGGCTCTGCATGGTCAGGGTGCATTTCCCGATGGTATAAAGCAATTAGCTCCAAAATTTGGTCATATAAGGAACGAGTGAAGAAAACAAAACCGATTGTCCATTCCGGGTGTTTTATATGAAGTTTTGCAACTCTTTTCGCTAATAAGACCGTTTTTCCAGTTCCCGCTAGTCCGCGAAGACGTTGCGCTCCTTCAGGAACTTCATAGGCAATTTTTTGTTGAGTTTCATCCAAAATTTTTAGTTTAGATTCAATAAATTGAATGACTCTGATAGGATTGTTTGGTGGTGTGCCTGTTGGAATATTGCGAGGTTGTCTGGATGGTAATGTTCCCCCTAAGACTCCTTTAACAAATTCCCAATCTTCCGGGCTAATTCTACATTTTGTGGCGGTTTCTGTAATGTGTTTCTTGAGGGCAGTAGCCGTTAGAGACTCATAGGTTAAAACAACTCCTTCAGTGGAAGGAAATTGATGGAATCCTTTAATTTCCCATTCTTTCTGCTTGATATTGGGTAATGCAACTCTAAAATTGCAATTAACTTTTCCTCTTGTTTCTTTACGTTCATCCAGTTTACCCTTAATAGCAAACATTTGATCTTCGGCTTGGGCTACTGGTGTTTCTCTTTCGTTATACCATTGATTAAGCTGCCATTCATGCCCTTGAATACCGGAAATATTACCAATTCCATAAGATTTGCATTCAATAACCCATAAACCTAATTCTTGATGCAGCATTAAAATATCAGGTTCTCGATTTAATCGTCCTGATCTAGTGAAAATAGGATATCGATAATACGCTACCCCTTCATCATCTTTAAACGCACTTTTTAGCCATTCCCATACTTTGTGTTGGCATTCATTATTATCCAATGGTTCGTAAGGAAAAAACTCCATTTTAAACTCCCAATTAACTTAATTTCCAAAAAATATTACATTAATATCCAAAGGTCGAGAAAAAGGTTTATACCTTAATTAAATAAAGCGACGATTTTTTCTGGGTTTTATAGCGCACTAGCCATCACCTCTGATTTAGACGCTCCTTTTTTCTCAATATACTCAGATAACCGTTGATGCTACAGGGATTTTAGCCTCAACATAAACTGTGGACATTCTTTTAAATGTTTTCAGTTGCTTTTCAAACTTCAGTCTAAGGGTCAATTGACAATTACTGTACCTGATTTTAATTAAACTTATAACTGAGGTTTCTCTTTTTCTGGTACTTAGCTAGGTTTTTTGTTCTCCACAGGCGGTTTTTCCTTAGAGTTTTAAGTCAAGGAATAACTGCCCAGGTGAGATATTTCCTCGACTTCGACAATGACAAGCCAGATGGCAACTACTACACAAAGCCACTAAATTTTCTAAACGATTGTCACCAGGATCAAGATTCCAATGATGCACTTGCAACATATAGGCTCGGCGTTTTAGGGTATCAGGTAAAGATTCTCCAGGTTTAAGGCAAACGCGACCACATCGTTGACATTGCCAGTTAGCTGATTCCTTAATCGCTAAAGCTAGTTCTTTCCAGTTTTCGGGATAACGATTTAAACTCATGGACTGATTTATTAATTTTTATTAATCCTCTGATATTTATTGATGTTCCCCCTCAAGCCCTTCCTACAGTCTAGTTTTTTATTGACCCGTTGAGGTAATGAATAACGTAACAGATAACGTAATCAATAACGGATAACATAACGAATAACAGGAATAGCAATTGAATCAATATGTCTGGACTAATTGGATCTGATAAGAAAGTTTTCCGAAGTCTTGCGCTCAACTCTGACATTTTGGGAGATTTACTGGCTAATAAGCGCAGTGTTCAAACCCGTCAAGCTTACGCTAAGGATTTACGAGATTTCTTTACTTTCATTGCCAATAGTGACCCGACACCGGAGTTAGTTGGAGAATTTCTGGCTTTAGAACAGTTTGATGCCTTGGCTCTTGTCCTGAATTACCGTCAACACTTAATTAACAAGGGTCTGAAGGAATCTACCGTTAACCGTCGCCTTGCCGCTATTAAATCCTTAGTTAACTATGCCCGCACCATTGGCCGTTGCAAATTCACTCTTGCTGATATCAAAAACGAGAAAGTCCGCCGCTATACCGACACCTCTGGGATTCCCACTGACCAAATGAAAACGCTTCTGGACTTATGCGATCGCTCTACTCTCAAAGGAAAACGCGATTATGCGATCTTCCGGTTGCTCTGGTCAAATGCTCTGCGTCGGGGGGAAATTTCTAATGCCAATGTCACCGATTTGGATATTGATAACCGTTGTCTATGGATTCAAGGCAAGGGTCGCGGCACCGAGAAGGAAAAGATTGAGTTGGGTTTGGCTACCCTAGAAGCGATTCAGGATTGGCTAACGGCGAGGGGACGGGTGAGGAAAAATGCGCCTTTATTTTGTACCCTCGATTACTGCACCAAAGGACACAGGCTCAGTGGAGAAGCCATTTACACGATTGTGCGCGAGTTAGCTGAGAAAGCCCAAATTAAAAAACGTCTCTCCCCCCACCGGATTCGACACAGTTCCATCACCGCTGCCCTCGATGCCACCGGGGGAGATGTGCGCCGGGTGCAAAAACTAAGCCGCCACCATGACCTGAATACTCTGATGATTTATGACGATAATCGCCAAAATGCTCAGGGAGAAATTACGAATTTATTAGATGATTTGTTGTAACTATTGAATTTGAGCCTAACCTTGTGTAAATAATTTCAGGAGGTTGTAAGGTTAACAAATTAGAACTTTAAATTTTAATCGTCAAAAAATATTATGTTACGAGAAGAAGCACAATGGTTAGGAAAAATGATTAATTCTCTTGATGAAAAAACCGTTTTTCCTCTTTTAAATCTTGGGAGTTCTAGCAAAATTTTTCGAGAAAAAGAACAACCTTGGATAGATCAATATTTATTCAGATATCCTAGAGAAAAGGGGAATTTGGTGATCCACGCTGATCTAAAACAAGACGGCGGCGTTGATTTAGTAGGAGACTTAAATGATCTCGTTTTTTTGGAAAAAATTGCAGAATTGAAAATCAAATCGGTTCTTTGTTCTAATTTATTGGAACACATTTTAAATCAAGAGGAAATTTGTCATAATATTAGCTCTATTATTCCTATTAATGGCTACTTATTTGTGACAGTTCCATATAAATTCCCTTTACATTTAGACCCTATTGATACTCTATTTCGTCCTAATATTAATCAATTGTGTCAACTTTTTCCTGAATTGGAAATGGTTCACGGCGAAATTATTGAAGGTGGCAAGTTAATTCAGTGTACATCTGTACCCCCTTTTCTCTATTTAATAGTAATGATGATTCGACTATTGTTACCAATTTATCAGCCGCTACGATGGCTTAATTCCCTGCGTTATAGTTTATGGTTATTTAGAGATATTTCGGTTACTTGTATTGTTTTAAAAAAAACTCACGCTCAAAAATGATCCTAAATTGTATTACCATAGGCTCAATGCTTGAACTGGACATTTAAGATCAAAAATTGTTAGCACTTTTAAACTAGAATTGACTTTAATAATAGTTCAGGTTGATATTATGATCATATTCCTATACTTTTTGGAGTAATTCAATCATGAAATTAGCAAAACTTATCAATCAAATTTTGAATACTGGACTAATATTTATTGGAGTAATACTTATCATTCTGGCAGTCGCTAGTCAGACACAAGCGAGTGATTGTGAGTTACTAAGTCCCGATGTTGCCTACACCACCATTTAATGAAATTATTTTTATCAAATGTCAAGGCTTAATGGAGGATGTACAAATCAGCCATGATGCCAAAATGGTCAGAAGGATAGAGAGTACGACTGTTAGAAGCGGGTTGGTTCAGAATTAATTGGCAGTTCTTGACCCGCAGATGGTGATTGACAAAGATGTAATCTAAGGTGCCCCGCCAAGGGCGAAGTGTGTGATTGAAGCGCAATTGTCGCAACGTATGCCACAGCACTTTCTTCCAATTGCGTCGCACTAGGGGAGTCGGGCAGGTATAGACTGGTTCTTGACCGTGGTGTGCGGCATAGGCAGACGTGAACTGTTGGCGCATAAGCGCGATCGCTGAGGTCTCAGGGGTTCCATTAAAGTCTCCGACTGCGACAACGGGTAGTTCTGGTGGAAGCTGTCCTAGCCAATCTAAAACCTGCTGCACTTGAATATCCCGATCCCGATGAGATCCGGGGTACCAGTAATAATGTCCATTGCAGAGGACAAGCGGTTCCCCATCCACCACAACCTGAACATATTGGGCAACGCGGTTCTGCCCTTTCAATGCCAGCATCTCTTGCTTGACGAACCGATAGCGGCTGAGAATGGCGATTCCTTCAGACAGAGCGGTTCCTTCATCGTTGACTTTAGGAGCGAGGTACAGGTAGGGCATATCTAGCTTCTCTGCAAGCCAGGCTCCTGTATCTTCCGGTAATTTGACGACCTCCTGCA
>DATNRE010000691.1:0-23971 GCA_036703685.1 Candidatus Obscuribacterales bacterium | reverse complement strand
GGTTACGCGCAACTTGAGCAAGGCTCCTGAAGCGGGAATGATTGTTCAAGAATTTGGCGATGAAAACATCCGGGAACAATTTGCTTACACCTATCGAGTCATTTATCAAATCCGAGAAGACATTGTGACCATTGCCTCTGTTATTCATGGGAAAGCCCTATTAAACCTTGAATTGAGTCAACAGTAAATTGTATAGCAGGGAACAGGCAACAGGGAACAGGCAACAGAAAGAATAAACCTTGGGTATCAGTCTATGTTCTAAGCGTTCCGCCGACTGCTGTATTTCATCCCCGTAGAGACGCGCCATGGCGCGTCTCTACAAGTTTTTTAGGGTTTGACGAAAGGATTTGACAGCAACTAAAGGATTAGGATGTTGTACATATTCGGCTAATATTGTTAAATTAATATCGGGGAGAATTTCACTATTATTGATTAATTCATAGCCTGATGTTTGCTGAAATTGTTCGATAGTTTCAGACCGGAAATGATAGACAAAAAACCGATTATTCTGCCAAAACCAAACCTCACGGACTCCCAATCTTTGATAGACTTCTAAACGATTAATTCCCCCACTGGTAATCACAACTTCTATGGCTAAATCGGGAATTTCCTTATTACTTCTAATACAATAACTTTCGTCCGGTTCTGTTCCGCCGCGCTGTTCTGGGTTTCGCAACGTCATCGAACCCATGGGATAATATTCTGTATCTGTTTCCAAAAAATAGACTTCTAAAAGGGTTCCAATCTGGGTTTTAATCCTTTCATTGTTGTGACTGGGTGACATAATTTCTAAAATTCCATCCAAATAGGTTAAGCGAAATTCCAAACTATCCCCCAATTGAGTTAATAGGGTTTCATAATATTCCCAACTCACCTTATCTGTAATATAACGAACTTCTGAACCTTGCAGGTTTTCTTCAGGATTAAGTAAAGTTTCCAGTTTACTCGCCAACATAGTTAATTCTCCTATTTAAAAAAATTATATCAAAACCCCCGTTGTTGCGCTTCAGCGCATCCTCATCCCTATCATAAGTTAACTTAAGAGAGACGCGCCATGGCAATCAAGAGAGACGCGCCATGGCACGTCTCTACGGTAAAACCCGTTAAATAATCTGAGTCATTTTTATTTTAAAACATCCGTAAAAGTTGAACAATAGGCAGGTAAATTATAAACCCCAGGATGAATCGGATTTTGATAACTAAAATGGCGATAATCTAAGCAAAAACGATCCCAATCTGCCATTTGAATCCTAAATAACCAGATAAAAAAGTTAGCCAAACCCGGAGATAAATTAAAGCGAAAATAAATTTTTTTCTGATAATATTCACAAGCTGTTTCTATTGCTTGATTTAACGTAATTGCCGGATTTCCTAAAACAAATTGTTCCGTTTCTGAGGAAATGGGAGGATGATTCACTAAATAATATACTACTTGAGCAATATCGGCGGAATGGATAAAATGGAAACTAGCATCCGCTTGAAACCAACGAATTAAACCCATCCACTTCACCACATCAGCAATTCCGCCTGATAAGTGAGAATAGGGTTTATTGGGTTCTCCCCCTAACACCAAAGTCGGAAATAAGACCCTTAAAGGCGGTAAATTAGGAGCTATTTTTAATAATTCCTGTAAACACTCATATTTAGTTCTAATATAATCCGTGCCAATTTCTCCCGCTTCCGGTAATAAATTATTATTTCTATCTAAAATACTAGCGGTTGAAAAATACAAAATTTGTTCACAAACTTGAGGATTTAATAATTTAACTAACTCTAAATTTGCCTTAACATTAATCTCTAAAACCTCTTGATATCCTCCCCAAGCAGTTGCAATTAAAATCACCGTATTAATTGTAGGTAATAAATCTTTGAATTTATTAATTTCTCTTAAATCACCTTCAATAATATGAATACCCGGACGACTCTGATAATCAAATCCTAATTTTTGGGGATTTCTAACTAATAGAAATAACTCATCTTCCGTATTTTGAATCAGTTTTTCTACCAAATAATGACCTATACAACCACTCGCACCAGTAACAAAAATTCGTTTTTTCATATTATTAATCATTACTTCTACCCTCATAAGGGACGGGTTTAGATAATCTGTTGGTGGGTATTCAAGATTGAGTCGAACCCGCCCCTACAAATGCTATAAATCTTGAATATATCCTCTTTGTGTCTTCGTGCCTTTGTGTTTTTTTGTAAAATTAACAATATCAAAAACTTCCGATATTGGATTTATTTCTAGGGTAGGAAAAACCCACCCTAGATGCGCTGAAGCGCAACAACGGCGCAACAACGAATTAAGGATTAACCTTTAATAATTGATCCGCTTGTTTTGCCGTTTCAAAGAAATAGGCAACGTTTTCTTCTGGAGTATTTTGGAGAACACCATGCCCTAAATTGAGAATATGACCTTGATTTCCCGCTTTTCTAATGGTGTCTAAAATCCGATCTCGGATATTTTCTTTAGACCCGAATAAAATACAAGGATCAAGATTTCCTTGAACACCAATATTTTGACCCAGACGTTGACGCGCATCGGCCATATCAACCATCCAGTCCACACTCACAAAATCAAACCCGGTTTTAGCCATCCGTTCTAATAATCCCGAGCCGCCACTAATATAAAGAATTAAAGGGGTATCTGGGTGAGTTTGTTTGACTTGATCAATTACCCGTTTTTGATAGGGAAGGGCAAAAACTTCGTAATCTTGGGGGCTTAATTGACCCGCCCAAGAATCAAACATTTGAATGACTTGGGCGCCAGAATCAATTTGATACCGGACATAAATAGCGATCGCATCGGCAATTTTTTCTAAGAATTTATGCAGAATTAAAGGCTCAGAAAATGCCATTTTTTTAATAATTGCATAATCCTTAGAACTTTTCCCTTCAACCGCATAAGCGGCTAACGTCCAAGGCGCACCCACAAACCCTAATACCGCGGCTTGATTTCCCACTTCTCGACGCAAAGTTTGCAGAATTTCTCGAATAAAAGGAAGTTTTTCTTCCGGTTCGATCGGATGTAGTTTTTCAATTTGTTCTAAACTGCGAATCGGAGGATCAATAATCGGCCCTTTGCTTTCGATAATATCAAAATCAATCCCAATTCCAGGCAAAGGAGTGAGAATATCAGAAAACAAAATCACCCCATCGGGTTGAAAAGCGCGGAAGGGTTGGAGAGAAATCTCAACGGCGATATCGGTTTTTTCAGAGCGATCACGGAAGGAAGGATATTTTTCTCGCAGATCACGATAGGCTTTCATATAGCGACCCGCCTGGCGCATCATCCAGACAGGGGGACGATCTAGTTTTTCACCACGAGTAGCGCGCAACAAATAGGGAATTTCGGTCGATTCGGTCATTTTAACGTTACTAAAAGTTTAAAAAAGTTTTTAGGTCAATCCTTAGCTTACCACTCAAAGGGGTTGGCGGTTAGCGGTTGACTCTCCTCTCCCCCTGCTCCCCCTGCTCCCCCTGCTCCCCCTGCTCCCCCTGCTGCCCTATTTCTTACCCTCGGCGGGGGGACAGTCAGGGTGAATACCGCCTTGAGAGCAGATATATTGAATTTGGCTAGAACTCAAATTAATAGCGTTACTAAAATCTACCTTTTTTAAACGGCTAGATTGAGTCGTTTCCTCCGATTTAGCAATAAACTGATCGGGTTTATTCTGTTGATTCGGAGCAAAAATTGCCCCTTTAAAATTAGTTCCGTCTAATTTTGCTCCTTGGAAATTAACTAAACTTAAATTAGCATTATTGAAATTAGCATCTTGCAATCGAGCATTTTTAAAGTTTGAACCGGTCAGTTTAGCGGAGGTAAAATCTGCTCCTTGTGCATTGGTTCCTGAAAAATTGACCGCCGAAATATCAGCATTTTTAAAGTGAGTTTGTCTTAAATCTCCTCCTTCAAAATTTGACCCGGGGGCTTTGGCTTCAGTAAAACGAGCCTTGTTTAAATTCGCCCTAGACAAATTAGCACTGGCTAATTCCGCCCCGGTGAATTTAGCATCGGTGAGGTTAGCTTGTTGTAAATTGGAACCTAATAATTGAGCATTGCTGAAGTTCGCTCCGGTCAAATCGGCTTTCGAGAAATTGGCTTTATTCAGATTGGCTTTTAAAAAATTAGTATATTTTAATAGGGTATTACTGAAGAAAGCACCGGTTAAATCGGCTCCGGTTAAATCCGCCCCACTCAAATCAGAAATCCAATCATCAAAGGTTTCTAACCGTCCATCTTCCCCGGGACTGGCGAAGCGGCTATTTTTTAAATTAGCTTGATTGAGATTAGTATTTCTCAAGCTAATTCCAGATAAATCCGTTTGTTCTAAAACCAAGGTAAATTGAGTCGGTGGGGTTAAATTTTGCCCTAAATCGATGCGACTTAAATCAGCATTATGTATAAAGCCTCCATAGACTTTCAGAATTTTGGCGATCGCTCTTTGAGTCGCCTGTAGTCGTCGCCCGGCTAATTGTTTTTCTTGATTTTCTGCCCCAAATTTCATCGAATCTAAATCATTTTTGAGGGCTTGATTTAATCGTCTTAAATGGGGTAAAGATTCTGGCCCGGTACTGACTAAGGCCTGTTGAGTAACATCAATTAAGACGGGGTTTTCTTCCTGAGCTAATACATCTACTAATAGGGGAATTGCCCGGGGATCTTTAATCGCTCCTAAAGCTAAAATTGCCCCGCGTTTTTGAGCAACATCCGTGGCAGCATTGGGGGATAATTTACTCACTAAAGCCAGAAAAACCTGATTATCCTGTTGTTGAAATTCCCGACGGTTAGCTTGATTTTGAATATAAATTTGCGTGCCAACAAAAGTTCCTAAGACCGCCGCCAGACTGGCACTGCTGACCATTACTAAAGTTAAACCGGGATGTTGACGCATCCACGCCCATAAATTAAAGTCGAGTTTTGAGGTTTCCCCAGAAACTACTAAGCTATGAACGGCATCATCTCCACTCACCCAATCATAGTTGGTAAAGGGGTTAAATACTAAGACCCTAGGAACATCCTGTACCGAAGTTCCTGCTAATAAATCATGTCCAGTCCGGCCTTGAAATCGTTTAGCAATTAGGGCATCTCCGAGTAAACTTGCACCGGATAAACCCCCTAGAATTAGGAGATTAGGATAGGCTCCGGTAACTTGCCAAAGGCCGTAGGCAATGCCCAGGGGAATACCCCAACGGCCGATCAATTCTCGACGAAACGCCCGTCCCCAGCCTGGAGCCGAACCCTGGGGATTGATGACCAGGACTCCAAACCAGAGTTTGGGCAAGGTTTGGCCCCGTTTGGCTAAGAGATAGAATTGCCATCCTCCCACCACCAGGGGCAGAAGTAGGGCACCCGACCACAATAGATTGGTTAAGGGGGCAACTTGGGGACTGCGATCGCGTACAGGAATACCCAAGGTAGCGGCGACGGTTTCCGATGTCACCCTTACCACGGGATTGAGCGGGACGGGTTGGGGACTACGGTTAGAGAAAGCACCCAGGGTAAAAGGAATTAACCCACTCGCGGCCACTAAGGAGACTTCTGCCACAAAAGCTCCCCATCGACGTACCCAAAAGGGTAAGGGTTTTGAGGTGACATCTGGCCATGATGAAGGAGATTGAGATTGATTGATGTCTCTATCTACGGTAGGGCTTGCCATAGTTCAAAATTTCCGAGTAGGTCGTTAAGATGCAAAAAATGAAAATCCTTTGTTCGAGTTTATAGCTTAACGCAGAAGGTTTCACAACGAAATTGGGACTGACCGCCGCTGGAGTTGAGATCGGGCTAGTAGATGACTCTTATCATTAAACCTTTAGTTGAAGCTGATCTACTCTAAATGTTCAATTTGACTATCAGAAATTAGTTTAATTAGATGACTAGCAACATCTGTTCTATGACATCTATTAAAGTTCATTTCAGCACACAATAATAAAACCGTTCCTTGTTCAGCGAGTTCGGCAACTTCACCCAAAGCGATATCTGCTGCCTCTCGGTCGGGAGGAATCCATTTTTGTTGACCGGATGTATTCCCTAAAGCAGTTTTAGAGATGTATTTAACATTATGAGCTTCACAAACTTCTTGAAGTTTATTCCCATACCATTTACGACTCCAAGCCCTGGGAGTCATTCTCACATCAATAACAAAATTAACCTGATATTTATTCAGACAGGACTTACGCAGAAACCGGGTTTCTGAACGAGAAATCTTGATTTCATCCGCAAAATCACCGGCCAGAAACCCGGTTTCTTTGGTCTTGTGCGTAAGTCCTGTCAGATATTCTAAAAACACATCATAGTTTTTTCGATTCCCATATCCAAAAGTTAAAATTAGTTTATTTTTGAGTTTAGAAATATTATTTTTCATATTCTTGATTAAAAATCAAATAACTGTCGACCGGAAAAAACTTTTCAGCTATCGTTGGATATATTTTTCGTCTTTATTGATTTTATTAACTATAATTTTAGCATACTAGATACTAAAAAACCATTTTCTGAAATAGAATTTATAAAACTAGGTTGGAAACTGTTTCAAGTGAGTTGTATAATAAGGTAATAGTTAAAGTTACATAAATTTATTTTTTATAAACGAAACTAAGTAGGTAGGCAGGAAGAAACGAAAGTATGTAAAGATAAATGAAGATGGAGAAGAAATCTACCGAGGTTATGAAAATATGGGTGCTCGTTTAAGGGTATTTCTGACTCGTGAGCAAGACAAAACCCTGTTCAAGCTCAGAACAGCAGATGTGCCACAGAAAGTTAAAGACCGAGCCGAAGTGATTCGCTTAAACTCACAAGGTTGGTACGTGGAAAAAATAGCGACTTATTTCAATTGGACGGCACAGACAGTTAGAGAAGTGTTGCACAAATGGGAAAAGTTGGGGCCTGAAGGGTTATGGGAAAAACCCGGTCGCGGGGGGAAAGCCAACGGGAAAGTATGGGATTGTATATTTTCTGTTCACCTAAATATTGTTCCGAAATGAATCCGATTGAATTAGAGTGGTAACATCTCAAAAAAGATGAACTATCGGGACAAACATTTGAGGATGAATTAGACCTGACTTATGCGGTAATCAAGGGTATTCAAGCTAGGGGAGAAAGAGGAAACTACACCACACAACGGATGAAATTTCACTCGGAGCCACAACAAAGTTAACTTTTCGTTACATACTTGTTGATTGTCTCGCCCACTTACTTAAAAGCTAAGTTAACTTTTAAATAAAAATGAAGAATAAAAAACAGGATTCATTAGAAAAAATTACAATACGTCAACTAAGGAGCCATTATAGAAGTGGTAAAGCTAACTTAGGCCAGGATTTTTTTAGACCTTGTTTAACACACTGTATCCAATATCGACGTGCTGTTGGTTATTTCTCTAGTGGAGCTTTAGTTTCTTGGGCTGAAGCAATTTCTAATATAGCTACTAATGATGTTAAAATTAAATTAATTATTTCTCCCACACTATCTGAAGAAGATCAGGTAAGCTTGGAAAAAGCAGTTGATGAATCTGAATGTAAAAAACTTCGACAAATTATTGCCGATCAAATTATTAAAGATGCTCTCAGTTTATCGGAGAAACCTTATTCTATTGAATTACGTCAGAAGATTTTAGCTTGGATGGTAGCCCATGAAAAGTTAATATTGCGTTTTGCTTTTCCTGTGCATATTGAGCAAGCAGGACTATTTCATGAAAAAATAGGTATATTTAGCTTTCCTTGGGATGATTGCGTAGCTTTTACTGGTTCTGCTAATGAATCTATTAATGGTTACAGCCGGAATTATGAGTCAATTGATGTGTATCGAAGCTGGTTATCAGAGGATGAAAAAAGAGTTAAAATAAAAACTGAAGAATTTGAAGAAGCTTGGTCAGGAAAGGCTGTAGGGCTTAAAATGTTATCTCTTTCTAAACAAGCAATGGAGTTGATTCGTGCTTATGCTCCTATTGAAAAACCGTCTATCCAATCTGAAAACAGTAATTTATATTCAACAAAAGAAGCCGAGTTACCTGATTCTCCATCTTTCCATAAACTAACAGTATCTAATAATCAATGGCGACATCAAGAGGAAGCTTTAGAAAAATTTATAAAAGTTGAGCATGGTGTTCTTGAAATGGCAACAGGTACAGGAAAAACTCGCACCACTTTGAAAATTTTGAGTAAATTAGATGAACAAGGCAGAATAGATGGAATTATTATTAGCACTATTGGTAATGATTTATTAGATCAATGGTCTAAAGAAGTTGATCGTTGGTCTATTCAACGTCCTCAACCTTTTAGAGTTTTAAAACACTACGAATCTCATCATCAACTAGAGAGTTTTATCAATAATCCTAAGAGAGCAATAATAATTATTAATAGAGAAAAATTGGCAACTCTTTTGCCTAAGCTTAAACCTGAGATCAAGAAAAGACTGATCATTGTGCATGATGAAGTACATGGTTTAGGAAGTTTATCGATTCGCCAACAATTAGCAGGTCAGCATCATGATTTTAGATACCGATTGGGTTTAAGTGCTACACCAGAAAGAGAATATGATCAAGAAGGCAGTCAATTCATTTTTGATGAAATTGGCGATATATTTTTTCAATTTGAACTTAAAGAAGCTATTGAGCAAGGAATACTTTGTGAATTTGATTATATTCCTCTTAGTTACGAATTGACAGATATAGATAGACAAAGGATTCAACAAATTTACAAGAAAAAAGCAATTCGTCAAAGAGAAGGTCAACCCATGACTGAAACAGAGGTTTGGATAGAAATTTCCAAGGTTTATAAAACCGCAGAACAAAAGTTAGAAGTTTTCAGAGATTTTTTAAAAACCAATAATCAATTTCTTAAGTCAACTATTATATTCATTGAAAACATAGCTTATGGCAAACGACTTTTAGACGAGATTCATAATTATACACATCGCTATCGCACTTACTATTCAGGAGAAGATAAAAGAAGTCTTAAAGAGTTTGCTGAGGGTAAAATCGATTGCTTAATTACCTGCCATCGTTTATCCCAAGGTATCGATATTAAAAATTTACAGAATGTAATTTTATTTTCCTCAGCACGTGCCAAGCTAGAAACGATTCAAAGAATAGGTCGTTGCCTTCGCATTAATCCTGAATTTCCGAATAAACGCGCAACTATTGTTGACTTTGTTTTACAATGTAATGATACCGAGGGAAATGTAAGTATAGATCAAGAACGCTATCAATGGTTATCTGAGCTTTGTCAAATTCGGAGGAAAAACTGATAATGTCCATAGATTCAGAAATTGAAAAAGCAATTAAAGCCTCAGTTCATGAAGCTAGTCAACCGGAAGTAGTATCTGATTATTTGATCGCATGGCTTAGAGCAATGAGTAATTCAGATTTAAGTGCAACTGACAACAGCAAACATCTTAATTTAGTTTATAAAGCTATTAATATAGAAGGATTAGAAAAAAATTATGAGGATTGAATTAATTAGTTGGAGTAGTGAAGGTTTGCGCTGTCCTGATATGAGGATTAGTCTCCTTGAAGGTGAAACTCCTGCTCATATCTCTCTAATTCAGATGCCAAATGGTACAGCAAAAACAACAACATTAACTTTAATTCGCGCTGCACTAACTGGGGAAGCCGAGCAATGGAACTCTGAAGAAGTTATTAGCTTTCGTAGAGCAGGAGAAAGCAATTCTGAAGGAACATTTATCTTAAACTTAAAAATTGATGGAAAGCCTTTGACATTTGAGTTGAATTTTGACTTTGAAGATAATAAAGTTAGTTATTCTACGAGTTTTCCCTTGCTAGAAGGAATAAATTTGGGTTGGAAACCACCTAATAATATTAGCCGTTTTCTGGATAAAAGGCTAGTACGACTGTTTGTTTTTGATGGTGAACTTTCTAAAGATTTATTAGACCCAAGTAAGACAGAAGCCTCTAGAGCAATTGATGCTTTTTTTCAGCTTTATTTGTTAGAAAAAGTTAAAAAAATAGCTGAAGATGACTGGGAACGAGAAACCAAAAATCAAGCTAAGTCACCAAAAGGCTTGACACAACAACGTAACCGCGTTAAAGAATTACAAGAGCGTATAAGCGAGGTTGAGAAGATTCTCAATAAGAGACGAGAAAAATTATTATCCATTGAATCTGAAATAGATGATTTAAAATCTAAAATTGATAATCATGAAAGCCTTGATAAAGCATTAGCTGAAAAAGTTAAAGAGGCAGAGAAAGAAAAAATTAAAACTGACGATGATGTTAAATTCAAAGTTAATCAAGTTATTAACCAAATTCGGCAACCGCAATCATTACATGAATCTTTTTCTAACTCCCTCATTGAACTAAAATCTAAGTTAGATAAAGCCAAGCTTCCTGAGAAAGCATCTCGTCAATTCTTTATTGATATTTTAGAAGAAAAAGACTGTATTTGTGGACGAGAGTTAAATGACGAAACTCGTCAAGAAATTCAAAAGCGTTCAGAATTATACCTTTCTGATCACACGGCTGCATTCTTAAATGGTCTTAAAGAAGATATTAGAAATATTTTAGGTTCAGGAGATCACAAGACTGTCACTACTCTTAATCAGAATATCCAAGAGTTACAAGACGATATTGAGATTAGACAGTTAGCTGAAACAGAATGCAGAGCCTTAAATGAAAAATTAATTGAGCAAGGTAATGATGAAGTTAAATCTTGGTATGAATTACTTGAAAAATCTAAAGAAGATAAAATTAAGCTGGAAGAAGATATCAAGAAAATTACTCGATCTCCACATCCTAATGATAATCCAAAATCTCCTAAAACAACGTGGTGTCTTCAATCTCTAAAAAACTGGTTAGAAGAAGATGAAGAAAAACTGGCAGAAATTTCAGGGACATTGGAATTACGCCAAAAGAAAAATATTTTGCAAGAGATCGTTGATCAAGCTTTTAAAAAAGCTAGTCAAAATCTTCGCCAATCTATTATTAGAGATTGTAATTATAGATTAAGAGATATTTTATCTCGTGATCCTATTGAGATTGCTGAGATAGAGCGTTCAATAAAATTAAAAAATCAAGAACGTGGAAGCGAAGGACAAACTCTTTCAGTTGGTTATATTTTTCTCACGACATTACTAAGCCGAGGAGAGAATAAATTTCCTTTAGTCGTTGATAGTCCTGCTAATGCTATTGATATTAATGTAGCCAGAGAAATAGGTAAGCGAATTCCTGCACTTTGTGAGCAATTTATAGCTTTTACAACCTCACGGGAAAGAGCCGGATTTACAGATACTCTTTTTCAGAATTCAAATGATACCAAATTTTTCACTGTATTTAGGAAAACTACAGGAACAGAGCAACTACTCAAAAACTTACCAAAAAATGGCGTAACTATCAATACAAATTGTGTAGTGGTAGAAGGAAAAGACTATTTTGATCAGTTTGATTTAGCAGAAGAACTGGAGGAAAATTAAAATGGCTAAAGCATTTAGAATGCGTCAAGATACTGAAGATTGGTTTTCTAAAATTAACAAGCGAGAACTAGGGATTAAGACAAAGTTTGATCTGTATTATTTGTGTTTAATGATGGGATTCGCTTCAGGACGTTCTAGTAACCCTTCAAAGCAATGTAGCGATTGTACAGATTTTGTTGATGAATTTGTCCAAGATTATAAACCTCAGCAAAATTTAATTATTGGCTTATTGATCAGAGCAGTATTAATAGATTTTGGAGTTAGCCTTGATAATAAAATTGATACTAAAGAAATTATTACTGAACTAATTGATCCCAATAGTATAACCAATCTTACAAATTATGGTATGGAGAGCATGAATGCTTACTCTAGTGGCGGATATGACTATTTAACTGAAAATTTTGATTCCAAACCTTATCATCTTGAAGAATTTTTAATTAGTTATGTTCAATTGTTACGACAAGCGGTTGATCAAAACCCGACTTGGAACTCAAACCTTGAGCTTCAAAATTTAATCAATCTAGAAGAATAAATATTCTCTTATTGCACACCTAAACTGCTCTTAATTACAACCCCCAATATTAAGCTGTTCAGCATTTAAACTGCATATTTTAGAGGCTGAAACCCCTTACTGGCTTGGATAGCCTCGAAAATTTAGATAATTAACAGCTTAACCCAACTACAAAAGGGTATGACATCGCCATACCCTAATATATCAAATCCTAAAATTCAGGAAACACTATAGAGAGAGACGCACCGTGGCACGTCTCTACAATCGTTTATTTGGCTTTGGCAACGTCCATAACTTCATCTAACAACGTGCCAGATTCTTCCATTTTGCCAATATCCAGAATCGTTTTAATCACCGAGTCAGGATTCAAACTAATTGAATCAATTCCTAACTCCACCAAGAAGCGGGCAAACTCAGGATAATCGCTAGGTGCTTGACCACAAATTCCAATCTTGCGACCATATTTTTTAGCCGCTTTAATTGCAATAGTGACCATCCGCAGCACCGCTTCATTACGTTCATCAAAGATATGAGCAACTAACGCAGAATCCCGGTCTAAGCCTAATGTTAATTGGGTTAAATCGTTAGACCCAATCGAGAATCCATCGAACACGGCGGCAAATTCATCGGCAAAAATCACGTTACTGGGAAGTTCACACATTACATAAACTTCTAAACCATTTTCGCCCCGTTTCAGCCCGTGTTTTTCCATTTCTGCTAACACTTTCCGACCTTCATCGGGGGTGCGACAGAAGGGAATCATCGGGGTGACATTGGTTAAGCCCATTTCGTCCCGCACCCGTTTCAGGGCCACGCATTCTAACCCATAGGCTTCGCGGTAGTTGGGGTCGTAGTAACGGGAGGCACCGCGCCAACCAATCATCGGGTTTTCTTCCTTGGGTTCAAACTGACGGCCGCCTAAGAGGTTAGCGTATTCGTTACTCTTGAAGTCGGACATCCGCACAATCACCGGATTCGGATAGAAGGCGGCAGCAATCATCCCGATACCATGGGCCAGTTTATCGACGAAGAAATCCGGTTTATGGTCGTAGATTTTGGTCATCTCGGCGATTTCCCGTTTGGCTAACTCATCTTCGAGTTGGTCAAATTTCAACAACGCTAGGGGGTGGGCTTTAATATGGTTAGCAATAATAAACTCCAGCCGCGCTAACCCCACACCATCGCAGGGAATCGAAGACAAACCGAAGGCTTCTTCGGGGTTGCCCACGTTCATTAAAATTTTTGTCCGGGTTTTGGGCAGATTATCGAGAACGGTTTCTTGGATTTCAAAGGGAACTAACCCCTCATAAACCCGACCTTCTTCTCCTTCAGATGAGGAAACGGTAATTTCTTGGCCGTTTTTAATTACTGAGGTGGCATCACCGCAACCAACAATGGCGGGAATTCCCATTTCTCGGGCGATAATTGCCGCGTGGCACGTCCGTCCGCCCGCATTGGTAACAATAGCGCTGGATTTCTTCATAATCGGTTCCCAGTCGGGGTCAGTCTTATTGGTGACTAACACTTCACCGGCTTGGAATTCGTCAATTTTATGGACATCCAGAATCACCCGGGCTTTGCCTTGACCAATCATTTCACCCACGGCCCGACCGCGAGATAGAACCTTACTGGTTCCGAGCAGTTTAAAGTTGCGGAGAACGGAGGCGGATTTCTGGGACTGCACGGTTTCAGGACGGGCCTGGACAATGAATAATTGTCCGGTAATTCCATCTTTTGCCCATTCAATATCCATCGGCGTATAAGTACCCCGGACTTGCGAATAGTGGTTTTCAATAATACAAGCCCACTTCGCCAGTTGTAGAATTTCGTCGTCGTTAATACAGTATTTATCCCGTTCTGACTGGGGAACTGAGATATTTTTAGTTAGTTTAGAACCTCCGATGTCATAGACCATTTTCAGTTCTTTACTGCCTAAGCGTTTTTCCAAAATAGGACGGAACCCTTGCAGTAAGGTCGGTTTGAACACAAAATATTCATCGGGGTTCACCGTACCTTGAACAATATTTTCTCCTAAACCATAGGCGCCAGTGACTAAGGCGGCATTTTTGAATCCGGTTTCGGTATCAATGGAGAACATCACCCCGGAACAGGCGAGGTCAGACCGTACCATTTTTTGCACACCGACGGACAGAGCCACGTTAAAATGGTCGAAATTTTTAATCGTGCGATAGGAAATTGCCCGGTCGGTGAAAATTGAGGCAAAGCATTTATGGCAGGATTCTAAAACGCCTTCTTCCCCATAAACGTTTAAGTAGGTTTCCTGTTGTCCGGCAAAACTGGCATCGGGTAAGTCTTCGGCGGTGGCAGACGAACGGACAGCAACGTCTACATCATTGGAATAGCGTTTGCATTCTTCTTTATATTCCTCGCCAAATTGGTTACAAAAATCCCCATCGGTGCTGTAGCGTTCGCAGAGTTTTTTATAGGCGCTGGTAATCGCGGCTTCTAATTCGGGTGGAAACGGAGTGTCTAAAATTAAGGAACGAGCCTGTTTTCCGCGTTGTCGCAGGTTGGGCATATCTTCAACGTCGAGGTCTGCAAAGAGTTCCCGTAGTTTTTTCTCTAAACCCGCAGACTCGATAAAATAACGATAAGCATAAGCAGTCGTCGCAAATCCATTGGGAACATTAACGCCTTGGGAGGTCAATTCTCGAATCATTTCCCCCAGGGATGCGTTTTTTCCACCGACTGAGGGAATATCAGAAATTCCCACTTCATCAAACCACAGTACAAAAGCTGTTTCTTTCGCTTCTGAATTTACTGTTTCAGTCGTTGCATAAGTGTTAACCATTTTTAAAATCCTCCAATTGGAATGACTGTTTTATTGAAATTCAGTCAATCTTTATTGTTTATTTAAGTTCAAACTTAGATCAGAATGTATTAATCCTTACCTGTACATTCTAAGTTAAGTTTTTCTAAATCATTCCTGAACTTCGCAGTTCTTAAGATTACCTTCTGTTTTTCCTTCTAGGTCTGAACTTTTGTTCTGAACCGAGGGCTTTTTCCCCTCTGTATTTAAGACTACCACCTTCTATCCCTATTACAATATAGGTTCTTTTTGTTCTTATAGTAACCTAAAGTAAAAGATTGTTGCTACCAGGGAGTTGTGGGCTATTCTTAAAAAAGATTAAGTTCTCCAAACCTTGAGAATTAACGTTAACAAATGTTGCGCATGAATATTAATAATTGTATCAAAAAGCCCAATATGGTTTCTACAAGCCTTTCGAGTGCAACTCATTATCCCACTTCAAACCGGGTTTAGTCTCCAAACCCCTAGATTAAATGATTACTGCTTTTAACATTTTCTGTAAACCGTTCAATTACTAATCGTAAAATTGATAATCCTAAAACAATTAAAAACAGAATTAACCCAATTGCACAAGCATAACCTAAATCTAACTGTTGGAAAGCCCGCTCATACAAATAATAAACAATCGTTTTAGAACTATTTCTTGGCCCTCCTTGGGTCATAATATAAACTTCTTCAAAGACTTTAGTTGAAGAAATCGCCGAAATTACCCCGACTAAAACCATATAGGGTTTCATCAAAGGTAACGTAATATCCCAATGTTTTTTAAATCCATCCGAGCCATCAATACTAGCGGCTTCATAGAGTTCTAAGGGAATACTTTGTAATCCTGCTAGATATATTACCATATAATAGCCTAACCCTTTCCAAATTGTCACCGCCATTACACTTAATAAGGCAATATTTGGACTGGTTAACCAAGGAATAGGCGGAATAGCAATAGCGTTCAAAAGTTGATTAAAAAACCCATTTTCTGCATATAACCATTTCCAAGCAATTCCCGCAACGACCATGGAAATTACAACCGGGACATAATAAGCGGTTCTAAATCCATTAATTCCGCGTAATTTTTGATTGACTAAAATCGCTAAAGCCAAGGGTGCAAAAACTAAAATCGGAACAACAATAATTAAATAAACAAAGGTATTCTTTAAGGTTTCCCAAAATACCTCATCTGTCCATAACCGTTGAAAATTCTTGAACCCAACCCATTCTGGAGGTGTGAGTAAGTCATAACTAAACAAACTTAAATAAAACGCTTGTAATGCTGGCCAGAATACCGTTAAGGTCAGCATAAATAAAGCAGGAAATAGAAATAAATAGGGCGTAAAAACAGGTTTAAACTTTAACATATAGCAGGGAATAGGGAACAGGGAATAGGGAATAGAGATAATACTTATGGCTGTTTTATGTCAGTTGTGAATGATTACAACCTATAGCCATCCTAAATCAGTTGTAATATTTCCATCTATCTCGACCCCTCCCAACCCTGCTTAGTAAGGGGAGGGCTAGGGTGGGGTTCTATATTTTGATCGCAAATCATTTAAGATTGCTATATTTAGGATTACTATAGTTAATAATTATAATACAGATGGGTAGTTAAAAAAGGTAGTACAAAATCTGGATTTAGTATTACTACCAATTAGGGCGATAAAATACGACAATCCAAGCAGAACGCTCACCCCCATACTGTATTCCAAAATTCATCTGCATTTTTGAGAGTTCTGTGGAACTGGATATAGGAATCACAAACCGAACATTCGTAAATGTGTAAGACTCTCTATAATTGAGAGGTTTTTTGTACCATAGGTTAAACTTGGATGTAGGTAAATTTTCCTGTTTTTGAGGTTTAACCATATAGGAAAGATAAAAATTAATAGAACCCAAATCATGATGTTTTTGATTACGGTCATGATTATAAATCGTTCCCTTTTTTACAATTACTTCTACATAGTCAGGAAGAACGCGATACTCTCCCTCAAATGTTCCCTGCATCGGGAATTCAGCAGAGTAAGGAAGAGAACTGTCCAAAGAAGATACATAAAAAGGAACAGGCTCTGATTTTAACTCAGGAGTTGGAGTAACAAAGACTTGACTAGGGCTATATTTAAAAAATCGAGGCATTTGAATCCCCAAAAATCCCAGCAAAACAATTACACTGGTTATCAGTCCTACTCTCCCAATGGTTAATGACTGATTTTTTAATTGAGTAATTTGAATAGATTTGAGTGCTTTTAAAGCAACGGCAGCATTAGGAAAGCGATTGTCGAGTCGAGGAGAAACCATCTTTTCTAACCACTCGATAAACTTGGGGTTGAACCCTGGTAAATGCTGCTTGACATTTAGGCGATAATTATCATCAATTAATTGACCAATATCACTTGATTTCGTCTTCGTTAATAAGGCAATCAGCGTCATCCCAAGGCTGTAAAGATCAGATGCTTCTGTCAGTTGACGATTGAATAACTGTTCGGGTGGCATAAAGCCTAATGTGCCTTTGATGACACTACTTGCGGTTAATTCTCTTGCTCCGATTTGAGCAAACCCAAAATCCACTAAGTAAACTTTTATCTGTTGTCCACAACGGTTAACCAGGAGATTTTCGGGTTTAATGTCGCGATGAATTATAGGGGGATTTTGCTGTTGCAAATATACTAATATCTCTAAAACAGCAAGCGCAATTTCCTTAACTTCTGCTGGATTGAAGTATCGCTGTTTGGCTAAGGAAAAAGCTTTTTTATATTCCTGAATTAAGCAAAAGCCAGTAGGTGTTTCAAATGAATCGAGATAACGAGGAATATTAGGATGATGGAGTTGTTTAAGGATCTCGGCTTCTTTTTCATAAGCCTCGTAGTCTGACCAATTAAAACTAGATTGAGAAAACTGAAACTGCTTGATAACAACAGCAACCTCAGTGTTTATGTTAGTAGCCAAGTAGGTTACACGACCGCCTGCACGATTTTGTCCTAGCTCTCGTTCGACTCGATAGCCGTGAGCGCCAACATCTGGTAAGTTGGTCATCAGCTTAAAAATTAAAAATGGCTCTACTCATTATAGCTCTACTCATTAAATCTCTTACCCTATTCCCTATTCCCTGTTCCCTGTTCCCTATTAATCAGATTTGAGTTGAGAAAATAACTCCTCCCAATTTCCTGATGTTTGACTATCCAGTTCTGCTTTAACTTCAAAAGTCGTATTACAGGCTTTAGGTTGGGTTAAAGCTTGGATACATAATTCAGCAATATCCTCTCGACTGACTTGTCCTTTAATCGTATCTCCCTGGGCAAATTTTAACACAGAACCGCCCGGTTGTTCAGTTAATGCACAGGGACGAATAATTGTATAGGGAATACCGCTAGAACGAATCACATCTTCCCCTTTTAATTTCCAAGTTAAAATCCCTCCCAATTGTTCGTTTAAACGCACCGCAGGCGGTTCTTCTGCTAAATTTAATCCGGGTTTCCCGGGACGAGTTACCCCCGCCGAACTTACCTGAACAAATCGAGGGAATACTGTTCCCCCATAGGCTTTAATTGACTCAATTTCTAATTGAAATAATCCCGGTTGAAATTTCGGGTTTAAAGCTCCATCATATTCAAACTTACTCAACATTAACTGTAGGGAAAACACCTGGCTAGAATTAAAGGGTTTTCCATCATTTAAGGTTTTAGCTCGAAATACCGGAATTAATTCTGTAAACGGAATTCTAATGGTAATCGGAATATTATAAACCGTATCAAAAGAATAACAATAGCCCACACTATCCCAACCGTCATTACAGCGAATAATAAATTTATATCGTTTTCCATCCCCCTTAACTCTTAACTCAATTCCCTGATAGTCTGATAAATTTAAAGCGGGTTCAAAATTGCGAGTTCTCACCGAAACAAATCCCCCAGAGTTAGCCGTTGAAACATATCCGGTAAATAATCCGCCATCGGAGATTATTTTTAACGAACTTTCGCTAATTCCCCCCATAACAATATCATCTAATGCTCCCCAAATTTCCTTAATCTCCTCCGTGGGTTTCGTAAAATCAAATATAATTTTATCTCCCGCTTTCTTGAGGGTGCTAGATGCAGCATAAATTAGATTTTGGATTCCTTTATATTCGACTAACTCCGGCACATCAACCACTTCCGGCATATAAAACTTAATTCCTTGATAATATTTTTCTCGGTTGGGAGTATCTCCTTCCACGGGTTGAACTTTGGTTCCACTACAACAAATAATTGTAGTAACATCTTGAAAAATAGCCGGAGTTAAGGTTTCAGGAATGGTTAAATCTGCTTCAATTAATTCTACCGTATTCCCTAATAGGGTTCTAGCTCTTGTAATATCTCTCACCAAACAACGCACGGTTATTCCCCGTTGTTGCAACCGTTTTACTACCCGTTTACCCACTCCTCCGGTCGCCCCAACTACTAATATAATATTCGGTTTCCGTTTGGGTTGTTTTTTCCCTATTCCCAATAAATTTTGTATCCAGTTAATATTACCAATAAAGGGAACAACCCCAAAATAAGCTAGGGTTTTGAGAAACCGTCCCCCATCCCATTGTCCTTTTTGTTGCTCTACCATTGCCTTCTCCCGATAATTTTGTTAAAGGACTATTCCTATAGATTAAGATATGTAACAAATTTAATGGTAACAGAAGAAAGCCAAAGTTGCTCAAGGTCTGTGAAATCGTCAGTCCTCAAAATTATGGCCTTTCCCTTCCCCAAGTAGAAATATCTGTGTTAAGGTATCTCTTGATTGCATAGAAACAAAAACAATGGAAAATATTGATTTGGAAACGGCGATCCCCGTGGGACTTGCCTTAGTGATTGTGGTCGGTAGTTTTTTGATGATGTTTACTAATTTTTGGACAACTAAAAAACGATAGCCATTAAAAAGGCTATAATAGAAAAGTCCAAACCATAAAAAATATTTCATCTCCAGCTATTCTCAAAAACCAGAGTTTTGACCATGATAGATTTAACTACACTTGCTGAATTTTCTCGAAATAATTGTTTAGGAATTTGTGCCTTTTTAATCCCGTTTAATTTATTAGCTACCTTACAAACCTTAATTTTTATCGGTCTAAATCGTCCATCTTCTCAAATCCTCCTCATTTCTGGGTTTGCTAGTTTATATTCGGGATTGATGGTGCTGCACGTTTTCAGTTGGTTTATGATTGGTGTGGTGATGATTCCTACCTATATTCTATTATCCCTAGGAACAACCTGTTTAGTGATTAATATTTGGGCGATTAAATCTCCTCAAAATTTAAGACATTTCATCGAAAAAATAGTCCTATTAGCTCAAAAAATTATGAGCAAATTCCAAAATCTAGCGTTTAACTAAGTCTATGGAATCTTCTGAAACCCTATCCCCAAAAGTCTTATCTCCTGGGTGGTTACGACGGGTTCACCATGTTGCATTAAATGTTGTTAACCTACAAAATTCTCGATATTTTTATGGTACAATATTAGGGTTACATGAATTAGTTGGGGATGAAGTTCCTAGTACCTTAAAATCCTTAGTTGAAGCCGGGAAAGTCGCTAATTTTGTCACCCCCGATGGCACAGTCATTGACCTATTTGCCGAACCGGAATTAACTCCCCCTAATCCCGATCCTGAAATAGCATTTACCCGGGTCAATCATCTGGCTTTTGATATTGCGCCCGAATATTTTGATCAGGCCGTAGAGGTATTGCGATCGCACAGCACATCCCATTCAATTATCATCGATCATGGCCCGGTTACTCGCCCCACCGGACGCGGAATTTATTTCTATGATCCCGATGGTTTCCTGATCGAAATTCGCTGTAACCCCGCATAAAACCCATTACCCATTACCCAACAAAAAAGACCAGCGCAAAATCTCAATTGCTGGTCTTAATTTACGGATACCGTTGTTGTTTCGATTTGAAGATACCTAAACGCCGCGTTCTACATCAGCCTGCGGATAGAAATTCTCAAATCTCACGTTAACTATTGTATCAAGGGTTACTCATTTTTTTTACAAGAATTTAACTTGAGGCGTTATAAATCAACAATTAACTCCGATTAGCTTGTTGAACCTGTTGATCATACATCGAGCGTAACACCCGACCGGGATCAACCCAACGGCCATTATGCTTTAAGCCCCAGTGTAGGTGAGGGCCACTGGTTCGTCCCGTCATCCCGACCCGAGCAATTCTTGTCCCAGAGGGCACTTGCTGACCTTCCCAGAGTTGAATTCCTCCCTGTCGGTCAATAAAATAAGTCCCTTGAGCGTTTTTTTCCACACTGCCTTGAACATGACAATAAATATGTTCCCATTGACCGGACTGGATGGCAATGCCCGTACCACAACGGTCATCTTGCCAAACTTCCACCACTGTCCCCTGCCACCAACTGCGAATATAACTGCCTTGGGGGGCTGCCAAATCTAAACCATAGTGAAAACCCGACCCCCGATACCCAAACGGGGAGGTATATTCCTGAAAGCCTTCAACGGGAAAAGAGGCTCCAGACCAGTTTAAACCCGTTGCTATCTCAGAATTTTGAGCTTTGGCGAACTGTTGTTTCCATCCCAGTCCCCCAAAACCCAGACCGATTAATCCTGCCAGTAAAATAAGATTACCTGGGCGTAGTAATTTAGACTTTGCCATTTGTGATTTTACTCCTCGATCACCAAAAGGGGTTATTAGTGGGATTTTTTATAATTAATTTTTCAGCACACCGGACGCAGGTATCGGGATGTATTGTACTAGATTTTGGTTAAAGTTTATCAATAGAATTGGAAGTTAGGAGACAGGAGATCGGAGGACAACAGCAAGTGTCCCCCTGTTCCCTGTTCCCTGTTCCCTATTCCCTGTTCCCTCCTATGCTTGATTAAGCGTTAGTCCCTTTGCCGAAGAATTTCGGCGGTTCCGCTAGGGTATAAATTTCGGTTTCGGCGTCGATCGCCGCCCGCAAATGTTTAGGAGTTTGTAACATTCCCAACATCGTTATCCCATCAAACATCCGTAGACCTCCGGTGGTTTGCTCTTGTAAAATCTTATCCACATTTTCCGGTTCAGGACGGGTATTAATCGGTTGGGCAGAAACGATAATAAAACTCCAGGGACTTCCGTAGGTGGAAACATAACTGGTATAGGAGTGAACATGGGGAAAAACCGTTTTTAGGGTATTCACCAGGCGAACGTGCAGTTTCATCTCATTCGGGGAAACCGGGCCGGCTTGAATCACTCCATAGCCGTCGGGGGTTAGAATTTGACGAATTTTTTCAAAATATTCTTTGGTGAATAGTTTAAAGGATGGCCCATCTTCAATCGGATCGGATAAATCAGAAATCACAATATCCCATTTTTCCTGGGTCTGATCTAAAAAGTCGATGGCATCCCCGATAATCAGTTGGGTGCGAGGGTCATCAAAGGCATTTTCGTGCATTTCTGGGAGATATTCTTTGCAGGCTTCGACCACATCCCCATCTAAATCAATCATAGCCACGGATTCAATGGTTTTCCAGCGCAAAACCTCCCGAATGGTCGCCCCTTCTCCCCCGCCCAAAACCGCAACTTTTTTGGGAGACCCGTGATAGACCGAGGCAACATGAACTAAGGGCTCATGATAGAGAAATTCATCTCCCGTACAAGATTGCCATTTTCCATCGAGAACTAAGGCTTTTCCATAGGCCCCGGTTTCGTTAGAGTCGATAGGAGCGTTGCCACTCCTATCTCTCCTTCAGAACCGTGCATGAAACTTTCGCTTCACACGGCTCCTTGATAATTCCATCCTTGTTATGGATACGATTCAAAACGGGTTATTTTCATGGTTTTCCACTATTGGTAATTGCTTACTTTTAGTTAAGGAACCATCTTTAGCCGTTTTTATGTCGTGACAATGTTTATGTAGAAGCTGAAGGTTATCATAGATGTCTTTTCCACCTAATGATGTTGGTTTATTATGATCAACTTCTACAATGTCTGTACTTGTGAAATACAGACCACAGTGAGGACAAATACCTTTTTGTTTTTTGATTAGCATGGAAACCCTTGTAGGAGTTTCTGGGTATTCGCCTCGTCGTTTACTCCAATAAATCCAGTCTCCATTAAACGGACTAGCATCACCTTTAACCTTTGTATGCCTTAGGATTGGTGTACTGCTGTGATTGAGTAATTCTAATCCGTCTTCTGTACTGAAACACCAATTTCTGTCGCCTACTGTTCTCCAGTATTTGTCTTTATTGATGTCCCCTTTTCCCCTCGTTCTTGCCCAGGTTCTTAGCTTGTCGTAGGTTAGATGGTCAACCTTTTTAAAGGTTTCTTTACTAACCACTGTAGAGTAATAGTTTGACCAGCCTCTAATAATTGGATTTAGCTTACTAATTAAAGCAGCTTGTGGGGCGGTCTTGTGAGTGTCTATTACTTCAGCTATCTTGACAAGATGAGTTTTGATTTTGGCTTTTGAGGGTGTGATTAATGTATTAAAACCTAGTGGGATTCCTTTTGAATTGTTGGCACTTTTGTAGTTACCTACTTTGTGTTGTTGTATATGGAATCCCAAGAACTCAAACCCAACATTTCCATCGATTTTATTGAGGGTATGAGTTAATTTTGTTTTACTTGGTTTTAATTCCAGTCCCATATCACTTAACCAATCAGCAATTATCTCTTGACACTTTTTAACAACGTTTATATCCTCATGGATTATTACGAAGTCATCGGCATAACGGATTAAACTAAGGGCTTGACGATTTTTCGTTTTTTCTCCTTTCAGAGTTTCTGCATATTGCTTGACTCTATCTTCCATACCATGTAGGGCAATATTTGCAAGTAGGGGTGAAATCACCCCGCCTTGTGGTGTACCATCATGGGTAGGAAAAAGTTCTTTTCCGTCACAGTACCCTGCTTTAAGCCATCTTTTAATCAGTCGGCTTAATGTGGGGTATGTCTGTAATTTGTCAATTAATGCTTTATGGTCAATACGGTCAAAGCATTTTGAGATATCAGCATCTAGCACATATTTGGCTTTCTGTTTGATATTGCTAAATATTGCTTCAATTGCATCGTGACAGGAACGTCCTGGTCTGAAACCATAACTGTTTGGCTCAAATTTTGCCTCCCATTCTGGTTCTAACGCTAGTTTTACTAACGCTTGCAATGCGCGGTCGTTGATTGTGGGTATCCCTAATGGACGGGTTTCGGTTGTACCAGGTTTGGGAATATTAACTCTA
>DATNRE010000690.1:0-3608 GCA_036703685.1 Candidatus Obscuribacterales bacterium | reverse complement strand
GGGGTGAATTCTTATTCTTCCGGTGTTCCCTACTTTATATTTTTGTTTAGGAGTTTCCATCATGAAAAAATTAACCGCTTTACTCATCGGTAGTGCTTTACTACTGAGCACTGTCGCCTGCGAAAATGGCGCTAGAACCAGCACGGGCGCGCCGAGTGGGTCGAACCAAACCGCAGAAACCCCAACGGTAGAAAATGCCCAAGCTAATCAGAAAGATGCCCAAAGTGAGGTGCGGCAACGTCAGTTGAATGAAGATATTCGAGCACGGGAACAACGGAATAATCTGACTGGTGGCGATGCTATTCGAGCCAATGGTGATTTAGAAAGTGAAGTTCGCTCTAAACTAGAAGCGAATTTACCTGCGAGTCAACTAACGGTGACGGCTAAAGATGGAGTGGTAACAGTGGCCGGAACAGTGCCAAACCAACCCCAATATGACCGCATTGATCCCTTAGCAAAAGAAATTAAAGGGGTGACGCAGGTTGTAGTTAATGTAGCGATCGCCCCGGCCCAACCCGGGAAAGAAACCCAATCTCAAACCGAAGATAAACAGGTTAAACCAGTGACTAATAATAATTAGGGGCTAACTTAATTAGAAACCGGGTTTCTCAATATATCTTAAATTAGAAACCGGGTTTCTTGGGTATTAGGGATTTAATCATGGGGAAAGTGCGATCGCAACCCTAACCACACCCCCTAATTCAACCCCAAATTAACGAATACCCGCTAACTCTTTTCCCTGACCCAAGGGCGCACTCAACGCTTCTTCTAAGGGCGCGCGTCCCAACTTTTCTTCCAAAATATCCATCACTGTCCGCCCAAAATCATTGGGGTTGCGTTTCCAGGCTTCTAAACAGATTTCCCCAAAAAATGATCCTAAAGGTTCAGGATTCCAGAGCAACTTTCTGGCCGTCCAAGGCATTAAACTCATGGGATCATACCCGGGTTTTAACATTTCTTTCTCAAAGGCATATTCTTCTAAATGGGTATGGGGTTGTAACCCGATAAAGAAAATAGCCGGTTCCACTTTATCTGCTCCAAAAATAGCCTCTAATTCTCGATGGTAAGCAATGGTTTGGCGAATGGTTTCAAAGGTTTCATCAATCACATTGAAGGAATAATTCACCGAGACTAAATCATTAAATCCGGCGGCTTTTAAATCCCGACAATTTTCTAAAACCACCCGTAAATTGTAGCCCATTCGCATTTTTCTAACTAATTCTTGCGAACCACTGGTAATCCCAATTTCAAAATAATTCATCCCCGTTTTAGCCATTAAATCACACAATTCCGGGGTTAAATTATCCGCCCGAATATAGGCCGCCCAGTGAATATCCGTCATCCCAGAATCAAGGATTTTTTGCAATAATTCCACCGCATCATTAATAAACTTACGGGCGGGAATAAATTGGGCATCGGTAAACCAAAAGTTTCTAATTCCCCGTTGATACAGTTGCTGCATTTCCGCCACCACTTCATCGGCGGGATTAATTCTAACTTGTTTGCCTTCAATAACGGTATAGATGCAATAACAACAATTATGGGGACAACCTCGTTTTGTTTGGACTCCAATATAAAAGTCTTGATCTTGAAAATAATATTGAAATTCCGGCCAAATGGTTTCAATATAATTGTAATCACAGGCGGTTTTTTCAAAATTCATGGGTTGTTCATGAATTAAGCGATCGCGAGGTTTCGTTTCTCCGACAATATAACAGCGTTCATCGGCTAAATCTTGACCTCTTAATAGCCTTTCTAATAAACTTTCTCCTTCCCCAACCGAAACAATACTTCCTTTGGGTAAACTCTTTCCTAACTGTTCATAAAAAACACTCACCGCCCCGCCCCCAACTACGACCCGGGCTTGGGAATTGTAACGTTGAGAACGGGATAATCCCCTTTTAATTAATCCTAAATTCTGCCAAAGTTCCGTATAGTAGGATGTTGCTAAACGTAATCCTCCTAAAGCCCCTCGTAACTTAATTAAAGGGTTTTTCGCATAATAAAATTCAAAGGCATTTTGTAGAGGATTTCCACCCCGTCCCCCCACGGGAGCATAAATTTGAATATCTCGCCAAGAAAAGACTAATAAAGTGGGTTGAAACTCGTCCACACAGGCATCCAAGGCGGCGGCGTAGTCCAGGGGAGGAACCGCCCCTAAATCAAAAATGCGCTGTTGGACGGTGGGAAATAGCTTGTGAACGTGGTCAGACAGGTAAACCACCCCGATCGGGAAAATTGGGTTACAGGGAAGGCGGACGTAAAGGATTTTATCTTCCATGATACTGTTATGAGTCAGGCGGGGTTTAGGTGAAAATGGGTGAAGTTATATCGACTTTGTTTAATATTCCTTAATACTATAACGAATTTTCCGCCCTTTAGGGTGACTGATCTGAGAAATTAGTTAAGTTTCAATAAGTCGATGGGACAACGGCTGACCCATCTCGACAATACCAATCGCAACTTTTTGGATCTTAGGACTTACGCAGAAACCGGGTTTCTGAACGAGAAATCTCGATTTCATCCGCAAAATCAGAGCCAGAAACCCGGTTTCTTTGGTCTTGTGCGTAAGTCCTAGATCTGTAATTTTTGATAAACTGGATCAGTGTAATAACGGATTGGTAGTCGGGGTTACAACCAATGGGGATCGGTAAGTGTTAACCTGACAAGTAGTTAATGAAATCTTTAGCTCAAAGCCCCCTAGATTCCGATATGGCTCAAATTCTTGATCCCCTACCGTCAAATAGTTCTGGTCGAATTTTGTGCTGCTATGTCAATGCTACCAGCCATATTCAGATCGCCCGGATCACCAATGTTCCCAATTGGTATTTTGAGCGTGTAGTCTTCCCCGGACAACGCTTAGTATTTGAAGCAATTCCACAGGCAACTTTAGAAATCCATACCGGAAGTATGGCGAGTGCGATTATTGCTGATAATATTCCCTGTGATCGACTCCAGATTGATCAACAGTCTATCAGTTATGAGGATAAACCGTTAACTCTGAATCCTCATCCTCAATCCAGAAATTTTGCCAGTAAACGTAATGTTAAACCGGAACCTTTAACAACTCCAGCTTTAACTTCTGTTGATTAATTTACCAAAAAACCATAATAAAAGCATCTCAAAACTCACCGGAGAGATTCCACTGCGATTTAAAATATCGGGGTGGAGTTTCTGGGGGTTAATTTTAAAAGCCGTTTAAAAATGAATGTTGAAACAGTAGAATCCGTAGGGTTATCCAGTCCCGTTATATTTCGTCTGTCTCCAATTATTAGAATCACGCTGTTAAGTTTATATACGGTGTTGATGCTCCCTTTGCCTTTTTTATCCCAAGCTGTTAATGCTCCCGTTTCTCCGATGGTACTTTGGCTGGGAATTGGGATCGGAGCGATCGCCTTATTAGCACTTTTAACAGAAAGAGTAATCGTGGATAACGAAGGAATTAAGGTGAGCTATTTTTCTGGGTTTAATCTGATATTCCGTCGGGGTTGGTCATTACCCTGGAATCAGATCAAAGCCTTGAAACCCAGAACCACCGGACAAGGAGGACTGGTTTATTATTTCGTTAGCCAGACGGGAGAAGGCTATTTACTGCCAATGCGAATGGC
>DATNRE010000689.1:0-8222 GCA_036703685.1 Candidatus Obscuribacterales bacterium | reverse complement strand
TGTGGGTTTAAATCCAGTGGGTAGTTCACTCTCTCAATGGTAGACTGTTAGAAAACAATAGGTTTAGGAAAAATTGACATGGAAAGTGTTGCTTACATTTTAATTTTGGCATTAGCCTTGGGAGTTCTCTTTTTTGCAATTGCCTTCCGAGAACCGCCTCGGATTGGTAAATAGCTCAATTAGAGCATCTTCGTCCACTCCAATACTGAGTTCATGGGGTTTAAGGTTGATTTAAAGCGTTTTGCACCGCCCGATTACCCCAAATTTTGCCCAGGGATTCGGGTATTCACCGGTTTAAATAAAACCCAGAGTTCTCATTACTCAGTATTGGACTGTTAAAGAGTTAAAGGCTGTGCTTTGTAATCGCTGATCAGAAAACGGCTGTTCAGTGAAACAACCGCTCAAAGGACGTTAATTATGCAGTGTCCAGTTTGCCAATATACAAATAGTCGAGTTCTTGAGTCCCGGGCTGCTGAATCGGGTAAAAGCATTCGGCGACGCCGGGAATGTCTCCAGTGTCAGCATCGCTTTACTACCTACGAACGGATTGAATTTGTGCCGATTACGGTAATGAAGCGGGATGGAAAGCGGGAATCTTTTGACCGTTCTAAATTATTGCGCGGGATGGTTCGGGCCTGTGAAAAAACCGGACTTTCTGCTGCCGATTTAGAATCAATTATTGATGAAATTGAGGCGGAACTCCAACAACGTTCCCAACGGGAAATTCCCACTCAAGAAATTGGAGAATTGGTTTTGCACCGACTCAAATCCTTGAGTGAAGTAGCCTATGTCCGGTTTGCTTCAGTTTATCGACAGTTTCAAGGGATTAAAGATTTTGCGGAGGCGTTGAATCACTTTTCCATAGGTAATGATCATCCTCAAAAGTTGGAAATAGTTGCACAAGAAGATTCTGTCTGTAGCTGTGAAGATTCATCAATAGACGGCTCTGCTTCTCTGTGTTCCGCTTCCCTACTCGGATCTTAATCTTAGGAGCAATCACCGGTCGTGAGTTTGCGAACAGTCTCTAGTTTATGCTACTATCGGGCTATTCAGGAAAAATATATATATTGCCTAAATATCAAAACAAAAGTCAGCCAGAAAGTATCGGCTTTCGTCAAGTATCCTGTTCATTACCTAGAGATCAGCACTAATTTTGTTTCGGTCGGAGCTTTCGATGACTCCCGTTACAGTTGATCAGCTTAACGGCAGGTCAGTTGTGACCTAAAAAATGATCCAAAATCGAAAAAAAATGATAGGATAGGAAAGCTAATCTACCAAACTGTGCCAGGATCGGCAGGATTAGTGGTTCTCGGTCTTCAAAAAATGTTTAGCCGAAATATAAATACCTGATCACAGGGGCGACATGATTGATGAACGGGAAGTCTGAGTATAGTTAAGGTTTTCGGGTCTGCTGTCGGACAGTCAGTGGGCTTTAGACAAATGCTTGTGTAAAAGAATCTGGATGCGGTTTTTAGGACAGAGATGATCTAAGACTAGACAGACCCTTTGAAACAAGACTCTCTTTTTACATCAATCGCGATGTCATAGTGGGAGTGTAAAATTGACTGGACGTGGTAATGCTCGTTTTTTCTGTCTTAGACAGGTATTCGGTGGTACTAACGATGTCAAGTCAGCAGTAGTTTTGATCGTCAAGAGCGAAAATTGACCCTATCGGTCATGATCAAAAACCAGAGCGCTTACTGCAAAACAACCATTTAATAGGAGCAACTTTAGGATAAAACTCGCATGATCAATCAGAAAACAAAACCAAAAGATGTGGGCTTCACCCACGAAGATTTTGCCGCCTTACTCGATAAATACGACTATCACTTTAGTCCCGGTGACGTAGTGGCGGGGACAGTTTTTAGTCTGGAGCCAAGGGGCGCTCTGATTGACATTGGCGCTAAGACCGCAGCATACATTCCACTACAAGAAATGTCAATTAATCGGGTGGAAAGTCCTGATGAAGTATTACAGTCTAATGAGACCCGTGAGTTTTTTATCCTAACCGATGAAAACGAAGATGGGCAATTAACTCTTTCCATCCGTCGCATTGAGTATATGCGGGCTTGGGAGCGTGTCCGCCAACTGCAAGCGGAAGACGCTACCGTCCGTTCTCAAGTCTTTGCCACCAATCGAGGCGGCGCTTTGGTTCGGATTGAAGGATTGCGGGGCTTTATTCCAGGCTCCCATATTAGTACGCGCAAACCTAAAGAAGAACTCGTTGCTGAAGAATTACCCTTAAAATTCCTAGAGGTTGATGAGGATCGCAATCGTCTTGTCTTAAGCCATCGTCGGGCTTTAGTTGAGCGGAAGATGAACCGCTTAGAAGTGGGTGAAGTGGTGACAGGAACCGTTAGAGGAATTAAACCTTACGGGGCGTTTATTGATATTGGTGGCGTGAGTGGTCTGCTCCACATCTCAGAGATTTCTCACGATCACATTGACACACCCCATAGTGTTTTCAATGTCAATGATGAAGTCAAAGTCATGATTATTGACTTAGATGCAGATCGAGGTCGGATTTCCCTTTCGACAAAACAACTGGAACCCGAACCAGGAGCTATGGTTAAAAACCCTCAGCTTGTTTATGAGAAAGCCGAGGAAATGGCGGCCAAATTCCGGGAAAAACTTTTGGCGGCGGGCCAGGGAGCCACGACGGAAGAAGTTTCAACGGAACTGGATGAAGCTGATATTCCTTCTGCGATTGAGGAAGATATTCCTTCTGCGATTGAAGAAGATGTTGAACCTGTGGCTGACGGGGTATAGGTTTCAACCTATCAAGACAAAAAGGGGGATTATCCCTCTTTTTTTTTATAAATTGAATTAGGAGTTTTTGAGGTTGGTCACCCTAGAAGTTCAGAATATTACCTTTAAAAATATTGAAGCGGTTATTTTCGATAAGGATGGAACCTTAGAGGATTCTGCGGATTTCTTGAGAAATTTAGCTCAAAAGCGATCGCGTTTAATTGATGCTCAAATTCCAGGCGTCGGAGAACCTTTATTAATGGCGTTTGGTGTTCAAGGAGATACCCTTGATCCTACGGGATTAATGGCCGTGGGTAGCCGACGGGAAAATGAAATTGCGGCGGCGGCCTATATTGCGGAAACTGGACGAGGATGGTTAGAGTCGGTCAATATTGCCCATCGTGCTTTTGCCGATGCGGATCAATATTTGAAATCTAGCCCCCCTTCGACCTTATTTGTCGGGGGTTTAGAAACCCTCAAATCCCTATCCGATGCCGGGTTAAAGCTAGGCATTGTGTCGGCGGCTCCAACGGCTGAAGTACAAAAATTTGTCACCCACCATCAGCTAGAACCCTATATTAACTTTCATCAGGGGGTAGATGGCGGCCCGACAAAACCCGATCCGATTTTATTCCTGAATGCCTGTCAAGCCCTGGGGGTTGATCCTGCCAATACTTTAATGATCGGGGATGCTCAGTCCGATATTGATATGGCGCTCGGGGCTGGGGCTGCGGGTTGTGTGGGGGTTTGTTGGAACCGATCCAACCCTCAACACCTAAATCGGGCGACGGTGGTGATCTCCCATTGGGATCAATTGAAAATTAAGAGCTTGATACTCCCAAGAGTATTCGGGGATTCTTAAAACAATTTGACTTTTAACGGCGATATCAAAACGCCTCTACCAACTGAACTAGGATCTAACCCTAGTTTTGCTACTACTTTTGGCAAAGATCGTAATGTTGTCTGAAAATTTATGTAAAGATTTTTGTACTTTCTTTAAGATTTGTGTGCTATAGTCAAAACGTGAGCAATTTTAAGATCATGATCTGTTAAAGTTCATCCCTTGTTTTGAAACTCAAGATTGGTTTTTGTCCAAATTTTATTCTGGAATTTACTTTATGTCATTTACAGTCGATTCAGCCCGTGGGATTTTTCCAAATACTTTAACTGCTGACGTAGTACCCGCTACCATCGCCCGCTTTAATCAACTTAATGCTGAAGATCAACTGGCATTAATCTGGTTTGCTTACCTTGAAATGGGTAAAACGATTACCGTTGCTGCTTTAGGCGCGGCTAATATGCAGTTTGCTGAAATAACGATGAATCAAATTCGGCAAATGTCTTTCCAAGAACAAACACAGGTCATGTGTGATTTGGCAAACCGAACCGATACACCAATTTCACGAGCTTACGGTAGTTGGACTGCCAACATTAAGCTAGGTTTTTGGTATCAGCTTGGGGAATGGATGGCTCAAGGAATTGTCGCTCCCATTCCATCAGGATATAAGCTATCAGCTAATGCAGCTTCCGTACTGCAAGCAATTCAAGCACTAGAATCAGGTCAACAAATCACTGTTTTACGCAATTGCGTTGTTGACATGGGATTTGATACCAGTAAGCTTGATAGTTTTCAGAGAGTTTCTGAACCTGTGGTTGTTCCTAAAGATATGGCACAACGGACTCAAGTTGCTATTGAAGGCGTTGATAATCCCACGGTTCTCAACTACATGAATAATATGAACGCCAACGACTTTGAGGTGTTGATTGAGTTATTCACCCCCGATGGCGCGCTTCAACCTCCTTTTCAGAAACCCATTGTGGGGAAAGATGCTGTTCTGCGATTTTTCCGAGAAGAATGTCAGAATCTCAAGTTGATTCCAGAGCGAGGCGTAACAGAACCCGCAGAGGGTGGTTATACCCAAATCAAAGTAACGGGTAAAGTGCAAACTCCTTGGTTTGGTGCTGGTGTGGGCATGAATATGGCTTGGAGATTTTTGCTAAGTCCTGAAAATAAAATTTTCTTTGTGGCAATTGACTTGTTAGCATCACCTAAAGAGTTGTTAAATTTAGTTCGTTAATTAATAAACGAATCTAATTTAATATAGCAACGGGTTTAAACCCGTTGCCACCCAGACAAAACCCTAATTGTGTGGGTTTTTTAGAGTCTATTTTTTAATAAATAGTGTATTTTAACCTGTGGTTTAAAAGGGAAGATAATCAATAGTTTTTATTTTCCCTTTTGGTGCGATTTAACAAACATAAGCCTAATTATGCTTGTGTAAGTTCTGATTAATAAACCTTTTAACTTTAGTAATGATGCAAGTAAATGAGATTGAATGGTCTGAAGCAGAAAAAGAAGTAGCTAAAGCTGCCTTTGATATGGCTTATAAACGAGAAATAAAGGCTTTGATAGACGAAGTTCGTAAACAATCAAGTGTGATTGTAGAAATTGATGATATCTGGCGTTTGCACGACTTTTTAAGTGCTAGAAGACACAATATAGACGGCAAATATGATTATGAATATTCAGGACTAATTTTTATTTTTGCCAGTTTGGTTAAAGAGGGTTGGCTAGATCTTAATGAACTAGATGGACTCAACAAAAATAAGCTGACTAAGATAGCCGCTATTGCCCGTATTTGATACTCTGGGCGAATATGGCGACGGGGATTCTTAAAACAATTTGAGTTTTAACATTGACAATCTGGCTACCAAAGCTGCCCCCCGCTCGGATCAAGGAAGGGGCTTGAAACCCATAATTTTCAGTAAATTGGGAATAACCCCTGTATAATTGCTGATCGTCGCAACTTTCTATAATAGAATCCGTCCGATCGGTGAAAGTGAACTTGCGGATTTGATGAGAATTAAGAGATGATGCTGTAGTAGTGTAATTTCAATCCGGTTCTACTGAATCAATCTCACTCGCATACAAGGAGGAATGATTATTGTCTCGCCGTTACCTGTTTACGTCTGAATCCGTGACTGAAGGCCATCCCGATAAAATCTGCGATCAAATTTCCGATACGATTTTAGATGCCTTATTAACTCAAGATCCTAAAAGCCGTGTAGCCGCGGAAGTGGTTGTCAATACGGGTTTAGTATTGATCACGGGTGAAATTACCACCAACGCCCAAATTAACTATATTGATTTAGCTCGGAAAAAAATTGCGGAAATTGGTTATGTTGATGCAGATAACGGCTTTTCTGCCAGTAGCTGCTCCGTTCTGATTGCCCTAGATAAACAGTCTCCTGATATTGCTCAAGGGGTAAACCAAGCCCAAGAAGCCAGAGAACTGTTAAGCGAGCAAGAACTTGATGGGATTGGTGCCGGGGATCAGGGGATTATGTTCGGTTTTGCCTGCAATGAAACCCCGGAACTGATGCCTATGCCGATCAGTTTAGCCCATCGGATTTCTCGGCAATTAGCAATGGTGCGGAAAAACGGCACACTCCCCTATTTACGTCCCGATGGTAAAACCCAAGTGACCGTGATCTATGAAGATGATCGTCCCGTGGGAATTGATACCATTTTAGTCTCGACTCAACATACCGAGGCCATTGGGGAGATTACCGATACTACGGCGGTACAAGAAAAAATCAAAGCCGATCTCTGGTCTGCGGTTGTCCAACCCGTATTCAAGGATATTGCGGTTAAACCCGATGACCAAACTCGCTTTTTAGTGAACCCAACGGGTAAATTTGTGATTGGTGGCCCCCAAGGAGATTCGGGGTTAACCGGTCGCAAAATTATTGTCGATACCTATGGCGGATATTCTCGT
The DNA here is from genome assembly GCA_036703685.1 of Candidatus Obscuribacterales bacterium. Classification (GTDB taxonomy): domain Bacteria; phylum Cyanobacteriota; class Cyanobacteriia; order Cyanobacteriales; family Microcoleaceae; genus Planktothrix. The sequence goes on along the minus strand of DATNRE010000689.1, from coordinate 1,695 downwards.
CATGGCGGTGGGGCATTTTCTGGGAAAGATCCCACGAAAGTAGACCGCAGCGCGGCTTACGCTTGCCGTTATGTGGCGAAAAATATTGTGGCTGCGGGGTTAGCGGATAAGTGTGAAGTTCAGTTGAGCTATGCGATTGGGGTGGCTCGACCCGTGAGCATTTTGATTGAAACCTTTGGAACTTGCAAGGTGGATGAAAACAAACTGCTTGAAGCTGTACAAAATAACTTTGAACTGCGCCCGGCGGGGATGATTCAGACCTTTAATTTACAAAAATTACCCGGTGTGCGGGGAGGTCGTTTTTTCCAAGATTTGGCAGCCTATGGTCATTTAGGTCGGACAGACTTAGATTTACCTTGGGAGAAAACCGATAAAGCTGAATTACTCAAAGCGGCTTTACTGCAACCGGCTGCGGTTGGACAGTAGTGACTGCTTTTTGGGGATTGGGATCACCGATTGTGACGGCGAGGGGTCGGTTTGCTAAACAAACTGTTACCCTCGGGTTCAGATCAGTCCCTAGGGCTGTCTAAATCCCTTAAAATCTTGAATATTATAGTCTGGATAGCCCTTCAGTTTAAGCTGGAGGGTTTTTCACATTTTTATTTAACTATTTAATAAGATCAGTAGTAACACTAACACACCCATGTCACAATTGTAGTTAGGGGTCGCACCCTAAAATGAAAATGGGTTTGGTCAGACCCATACCCTGTTCTGGGAGTTTAAAATTTAAAGGTTAAGGTTTAACAAGATGAACCAGGAAAATATTCTTTAATCAAACGTAACATAGGAGGGAAAAGGAGTATAGGCTAATGCCATTTGAAGACTTAAAATCTAATACAACAAACCCAGAGACTAAACCCCTTGTAGCCCATTCTTTTAAGGGTTATATCCAGCAACATAATCCTTTTCGACGGAATCAACATTCGGGGTATCGTTGGTTTATTTATCAAAAAATTGGTTATGGTTATTTTTTAGCTATTGCCATTGGTTTTATGGGTTCAATCACGGGATTATTACTAGCCGATATTTACCAAAAACAGGCTTATGATCAATTATCGGATGCTCGCCGACAAGCCCAACTATTCAATAGCTTTAATACGGCTGTTCTCGAAATACAATTGCAGAGTTATCACTTAATTTCTTCCACAGATCAACCTAAAATTTGGAATCAGGAGAAAAAAAATATCGGTCAGAATTTAACTGAACTTAAAAATCTTGTGGTTGAAATTGAAAATTTTATTGATCAAAATCCTAGCTGGTTGGTGGCAGAAACAACGGAAGTTAAATCATTTTTGAAAACCTATCAAGATAGTTTACAAACTTACGCTAAAACTCTTGATATATTAAAACAAATTCCACCTAATTTATCCTCTAACCTAAAAAATCAGGCAATTTATCAGTCATTAAACTTATTGTATGATCAGCAATCTATTCAAACTTTGGAAAAATCAAATAATCAATTAAAACAATGGTTAAAAGAAGCAGAAAATCAAGAAATAATGAGTGATGTAGCACTAAAAAATGCTCGGAAACTCCAAAATTTAATTATTATAATTAGTGCATTTTTATCCGTTTTAATTTCTATTCTTGCTGCCATAAAAACCACCCATTCAATTACTCAGCCTTTAAGTATAACCCAGCAAGTGGCTGAACAAGTTGCCCAGGAGTCTGACTATAATCTGCGAGTTCCTTTTC
>DATNRE010000688.1:0-1741 GCA_036703685.1 Candidatus Obscuribacterales bacterium | reverse complement strand
ATCATATTTTTCTCGATCCTTAGATCAAAATGATCAAGGGTTGAGATTTTCTGTATGGGAAATTACCATCGCTAATTCTATTGATTTTAGCCCTAGGTAAAACAGGCTAGAAAATTAAAAAAATATCCCAGATAACCGGATATTCAGTAACTGTTCTTGAAAAGATAATTGTCTGAAAATTATACCTAAAATTAGGAATAACTCGTAATGGCTGCCGTAATTGTTACTAACTTAAATGATAATGGGACGGGTTCTTTGAGAGAAGCGATCGCCCTAGCTCAACCCGGAGATATTATCCAATTTGATTCAAGTTTAGCAACTTTGGTCAATCCTACCATTAAACTGACTACTGGTCAATTAAATGTCAATAAAAGTGTCACGATTGATGGACTAATTCCGGGTACAATTCCCACTCCAATTACTATTAGTGGTGAGAACCAATTTCGAGTATTAGAAGTTCAATCAGATGCTCAAAATCAACCCACTAATACAACGCTTAAAAACCTAATTATTGTTAATGGAAATGCCCAAGGAGTTGAGCAAGAGGGCGCAGGGGGAGGAGTTAGAGTTAAAACCTTAAACACTTTAACCTTAGAAAATAGTCAAGTTAATAATAATATAGCCCAGTATGGAGGGGGTCTTTTTGCGGGTTATAGAACTAATACAACCATTATTAATAGTAAATTTGATAATAATGATGGAACACCAGGAAGAAGTGAACGAGGTGGCGGAGCAATTTCTACCGATAGTCAAACGGATCTAACGGTTATTGATAGTGAATTTACGAATAACAAAGGAATTAATGGCGGAGCCATTTATAGTGTTATTTGTGATTTAAATGTTCAGAATTCTAAGTTTATTAATAATACTTCCGTTCCCGGGGCAAATATTAACCTTGGCCCGGCTATTTCTAATGGTTATGGAGGTGCGATTTTTTCCGATGGAGCTAAATCAGAAGGAACATTAAGAACAATTCAGATTAATAATTCTTTGTTTGATGGAAACACCGCAGCCGGACAAGCAGGGGGATTATATTTATATGGTTATTCTCCCGATAAAATGATTGTTGAAAACAGCACAATTATTAATAATAGTGTTGTTTTTAATGATAAAGGTGATGGTTATGGGGGAGGAATTAGACCGGGAAGTAATGGACAATTTACCCTGAGAAATACAACCCTTGCCAATAATAATGCCTTGGGTCAAGGTGGTGGTTTGTGGGTTGGGGAACAGGTTCCCATGACAATTATTAATAGTACCATTTCAGGAAATCGGGCTGAATCTGAAGATGGAAAAGGGGGATTTGGAGGAGGAATCGCTCTGGCAAATGGCACAACTCCCACCAGTATTATTAATACAACAATTGCTAATAATTATGCGGGTTTTATCGGTGGAGGAATATCATCGGGAGGAACAAATGTTACGTTAACTAATACACTTTTATCTAAAAATACAGCATTTAACGGCGGAAATACTTGGAATACAAACCATCACGTTACTACTCAACTGAACAACGGTGGGGGCAATATTCAAACGACGGAATTAAACCCCAATGATATTAAAGCAACTGCTAATATTCAGTTAGTTGCTGACGCTTTATTGGGGGATTTACAACCTATTAATGGGGTATTAATTCATCCTTTATTAACAGGAAGTCCCGCTATTGATACCGGAAGTAGTAATAATTCATCCACAACGGATCAACTGGGTCTACCTCGCCCTATCGATGGTGATCAAAATG
>DATNRE010000687.1:0-3243 GCA_036703685.1 Candidatus Obscuribacterales bacterium | reverse complement strand
ACTAGGCCGAAGCTAATGGTCATCATAATATCAAATAGACCATCGACTTGTGCCGCCTGTTCGGTGGCAGCCACGGGTAATAAATTGTGGTTTTGACCATACCAGAGAGATACGAGAGTAATCCCGATCCCCACCAGTAGGGTCAAAATTGAACTCGGAATTTTCACGTTGATTCCTCCTTATTGACCATCCCCAACACCGATATCGGATGGGAAGATACTGCTATATACATACACGCTTGTTTAATCTTAATGGCTGTTTGAGAAACCTGAACATTAGGGTTGATTGTCCATCTAAAATCCCGCTTCTACGGTAAAACAGATCACAAAACTCACGGAATGAGATTGAGTAATATTCACAGATTTTCTTTAGAATTGGGCTGTCGGATCAACGGTCAACCCCTAACAAACCGCCCCAAATCGGAAAACTTATCTTAAGTCTGTTCATCTGCATACCACATTTTCGACTGAGATAGGTAGAATTAACCATCATGTTTCAATTAGCATTAGTCAAGTTAAATCGGTAGAACCCATGACCCATACTGTCCTTCATGATGCCAGTTTATCTACCCCCCAGACCCAACAGAACGGCTCTAAGGCCCAGGATCGAATCCGCCGTCTGGTCTGGAAACTGAGTATTGCTACCTTACTCTTAATGGCCGTTGGCAGTGCAACCCGAGTGATGAATGCTGGATTAGCCTGTCCTGACTGGCCTTTGTGTTACGGGAAGTTAGTGCCCACGGCCCAAATGAATCTACAAGTCTTCTTGGAATGGTTTCACCGTTTGGATGCGGCCGGAATTGGACTGGGTGCGATCGCCCTGGTGGGATTATCCTGGTGGGATCGACAGCACTTACCTAAATGGTTACCTTGGGCTACCCTATTTGCCCTGGCTTTAATTCTGTTTCAAGGGGTTTTAGGAGGACTGACGGTGACCCAACTCCTGCGGTTTGATATTGTGACCGCCCATTTGGGAACCGCCTTGCTATTTTTCACTACTCTGCTAATTATCGGTTGTTTGCTCCTGCCCTATCAAGGCACGGGGACAGTAGGAAAACTACCGGGAATCAGTCTTACCGCAGCAATTTTAGTCTATTTACAAAGCATTTTAGGGGCCTTAGTGGGTTCTCAATGGGCTTTACATCAATGTTTGGGAACTTCCCAACTCTGTACGGTGATGAATAGTCATCTTTTCGGAGTCGTTCCCCCCACCCTGGCCACCCTCACCCTGATTGTCGGGGTTTGGCGAACTTCTGCCTTACATCCTAAACTGAGAACTTTGGGAAATATCGCCGGATTTTGTTTAGTGGCTCAAATTGTTTTGGGGGTCGCTACCTATAAAATGCGGTTACAGGTGGAACCCCTGACGGTGGCTCATCAAGCGATGGGTGCTACACTTCTGGGAACTTTAGTTTGTTTTAGTATTCTCGCCCTCCGCGATCGCCAGTTATCAGTTATCAGTCATCAGTCATCAGTTATCAGTTAGTAGTCTTTAGTTAATAATTTATGACTATTAACTGTTTACTTATAACTAATTGCTGATCAGCGATAATTTTCAGGAAATCAACAAATTCTATAGGTCATAATTCATGCAAGAAGTGATTCAAACCCAGGTCTCCCGACACCACGAGAATATTTTACAAGTGCTTCAAAGTTATTATCAACTGACCAAGCCTAGAATTATTCTGTTGTTATTAATTACTACCTCCGCCGGAATGTGGTTAGCATCAAAAGGAGAAGTTGATCCCCTGTTGTTATTGGTAACATTAACCGGGGGGGCTTTAGCGTCGGGTTCTGCCAATACGATTAACTGTTTGTATGACCGAGATATTGATTACATTATGGAGCGGACTCGTTGGCGGCCGATTCCTTCGGGTCGAGTTAAACCAATTGATGCTCTAATTTTTGCGATCGCTCTGGCTATTACTTCTTTTAGCTTACTGACGGTTTTTGCTAATCTATTAACAGCCTGTCTGGCCCTATCGGGAATTGTTTTTTATGTCCTGATCTATACCCATTGGTTAAAACGTCATAGTGTGCAAAATATCGTAATTGGAGGCGCCGCTGGAGCGATTCCTCCTTTAGTGGGATGGGCGGCTGTCACCGGAGATTTAAGTTGGGCAGCGTGGCTATTATTTACAATCATTTTCCTCTGGACACCGCCTCATTTTTGGGCTTTAGCCATGATGATCCGAGATGAATATCAGGAAGTTGGGGTTCCGATGTTACCTGTAATTGAAGGGGATGAAGTTACAGCCAAACAAATTTGGATTTATAGCTTAATTATGGTTCCCTCAACCCTATTGTTAGTTTATCCTTTGCATACCAGTGGTTTTGTTTATGCGGCGATCGCTTTAGTTTTAGGGGGGATTTTCCTACAGAAAGCTTGGCAATTATTACAATCTCCCTCAGAAAGAGATGTCGCGCGATCGCTGTTTAAATATTCCATTTTTTATTTAATGCTATTGTGTTTGGCAATGGTTGTAGATAGTTTACCCGTTACGAATGACATGGTGATGGCATTGAGTGCATCTTTGCCCTTGGGATTGCTATAAACTGAACATTTGTAGGGTGGGTGACACCTGAAAGATAACTTAAACAAAACTTACGCAACCAACCAAAGAAAACGGTTTTTTTTACGAAAATACTTGCTTGTGACCCACATATTCTCTAAAAAACCAGGTTTCTCGGGCGACGGCGCTAAGTCCTATTAAATTCTGATATCACCCACCCACCTCAACACAGCTTAGAAAAAGTATTGATAAAACGGGCAACTATCCTAAACTAAAACTTTTAAAATAGTATCTATCTTTTGATATAAAAAAATACAATAAATAAATATTTTATCTCTAATTTAAAATTATTTGACGACAATCAGATTTTTAAAAAAATTGCTATTATCAAAGGCAAGTATTGAGATATTTGCTGTGAAAAAATTTTTATTCAGGATGTTGATTGGGCTGGTATTTGCCCTATTTGGATTAATCAGTTATTGCACCAATGTTGAAAAAAATCCGATCACCGGGGAAGTCCAGCGTGTGAGTCTGTCTCCTAGTCAAGAAATTGTTTTAGGACTCAAATCCCGGGGACAACTAGCGCAACAGTATGGGGGTTTATATCCCGATTCCAGATTACAAAATTATATTGATCAAGTGGGATTGCGAGTTGTGCAGAAATCGGCGGCCGCTCAATCTTCCTATCCCTTTGATTTTCACCTGTTGCGTGATCCTAAAACCGTTAATGC
>DATNRE010000686.1:0-3479 GCA_036703685.1 Candidatus Obscuribacterales bacterium | reverse complement strand
TTCAATTATATTTGATGTCGCGGTCATAGGTGCGGGAGTTTCCGGTTTAACCTGCGCTAAACAATTACAAAAAGCCGGATATAAGGTTATAGTTTTAGATAAATCAAGGGGTGTGGGAGGAAGGATGGCGACTCGACGAGTATCAGGAACTCGTGCGGATCATGGCGTGCGTTATTTGGAACCGAAAGGGGAACAATTACAACAGTTAATTCAGCAATTAATCATCGGTGAAACCTTAGAAAATAAATTGCAACTTTGGACAAATACCCTCTATGAGTTTAAACAAAATCAACTCCAACCTCAAGCTATTTCTCAACCCTATTATGTTATGCCTTCGGGGATGAGTACCGTCGGAAAAATTATGGCTGATGGCTTAAATATTCAGGTCAATAGTCGAGTTGAATCTTTGACAATTACAACGGAAAATACTTGGCAATGTCATATAGAATTAACGGATAAAAACAATCCAGAATTACCTGAAATCGTAACAGCAAAATCTCTGGTTATTGCCATTCCTGCCCCCCAAGCGTTGATACTATTAGAATCGTCTAATATTGAGTTTGAATCTACTTTTTTAAATCAGATCAAATCCGTTGATTATGATCCTTGTATTACGGTAATAGCAGGTTATTCTAAAGAACATATTCCTGATATTCCAGATTGGAAAGCGGTGACTTTCTCGGATGATAAAATATTAGCTTGGGTGGGAATCGATAGCAGTAAACGCTTAAATCCTACCCAGCCTGTTTTTGTGATTCAAAGTAATAGTAATTTTGCTCAACAATATTTAGAAGAAACTGATTTAAACGCCGTCGGACAAAAATTAATTGATCAAGCTGCCAATACTTTATTACCCGGGTTAGATACTCCTGAATGGATGCAAATTCATCGCTGGCGTTATGCCTTTTGTCGAACACCTTTAAAGGTTTCTTGTTTAACCAATACAACTCCATTACCCTTAGTTTGTGCGGGGGACTGGTGTGGCGGAAATCAAATTGAAGGAGCGTTAAAATCGGGAATAAATGCCGCAAATTGGTTAAAAATTCAAAGTATTTAGAGGGAACAGGGAACAGGGAATAGGGAACAGGGAAGGGGGAATAGGGAATAGGGAATAGGGAATAGGGAATGGGGAATAGGGAACAGGGAAGGGGGAAGGGAGAACAGGCTGGGCTGTGAGCGTTGGTCTTAAACAAGATTGTCAGGCTCCAGGGGACAGGGATACTGCTCATCCCCGGTTTCAACTTGTAGGGTGGGATGGTCGATATCAAAGTGATGATGCAATTCCTCACTGATATGGGCTAAAAATCCATCTCCTGGGCAGCCTTCGGGCATCACCAAATGGGCAGTCAGGGCTGTTTCTGTGGTACTCATGCCCCAAATATGAAGATCATGGACTTGTGCCACCCCCGGTAACTCTTGCAGAAAAGTCCGTACTGCCAGGGGTTCGATGTGCTTGGGAACCCGATCCAAAATTAATCCTAGGGCATCCCGCAGTAGATTCCAAGTCCCTGCCACAATCACGACCACAATCACTAAACTGATAGCAGGATCGAACCATAGCCACCCCGTAAGTAAAATGGCTATACCAGCCAACACCACCCCCACCGAAACCAACGCATCAGCCGCCATGTGCAGAAACGCACCCCGAATATTAATATCTTTCTTGCCCCCGGAGAAAAACAAGAGGGCGGTCAGGGTATTGATCACGACCCCCACCCCAGCCACCCAAATTAGGGTCATACCCGGCACGGGAGTGGGTTCTTGGAGTCGGCGCAGGGCTTCCCAGGTAATGGCTCCCATCGCCAGCAGGAGCAGCATTCCATTGAGTAGGGCGGCTAAAATTGATGATCGCCGCCAACCATAGGTATAGGTTTGATTGGGCGGAAGCTGCCCCAGGTAACTAGCACCCCAGGCCAGTAACAGCCCCAAAACATCACTCAGGTTGTGTCCGGCATCGGCCAGTAGTGCCAGGGATTGGGTCATTAATCCAAAGGCAACCTCAATCAACACAAAGCCAATATTTAAACCAATACCGATTTGAAACGCCCGGGTATAGGTTTTTGGAGTATGACTATGGGAATGATCATGGGAGTGATGATGAACCACAACAGATATCCTAAATAACTATTTATTCATAATATTAACCCGGGGAAGTCGATGTTTAAATCCACATAAGATTTCCCATGAAATTGTACCAATGGTATTCGCCCAATCATCGGCAGAAATCGAATGTTCTCCATCTTTACCTAATAGGGTGATGACTTCCCCCACCTGTAAATCTGGAATATTACTCACATCTAACATAATTTGATCCATGGTAATTGTGCCGATTTGATTCACCCATTGACCCCGAATTAAGACTTTAATTTTATTAGAAAGATTCCGAGGAATTCCGTCAGCATAACCAATTCCGATTACAGCAATTTTAGTTTGTTTTTTCGCAATAAATTGATAGCCATAACTGACTCCGGTTCCGGCTTCAATGGTTTTAACTTGTGTTACCCTAGCTTTAATTTGCATACCGGGTTTTAAACTAACTATAGATGCTAAATGAGTTGCGGGATAAAGACCATAAAGACTTAATCCAATTCGCACCATATCATAATGCAAATGACTATCGGTTAAGGTCGCCGCCGAGTTAGCAATATGTAATAAAGGGAATTTCAGATCGGAATCGGACTGCCAATGATCTCGTATTTCATTAATGACATTTTCATAGCGATAATGTTGTTGGCGCATCACCGTGGGATCGGGACTATCGGCCGTGGCAAAGTGGGAATAAATTCCGACTAATTCTAAATTAGGTAATCGTTGAACTAATTTAAAAAATTCTAACCCTTCTTGCCAAGGAGTTCCTAACCGTGACATTCCCGTATCAATCTTAATTTGAACGGCTAAAGATTGCTCTAATTGATTTAAAGTTTCTGAAAATAATAATGCCTGTTGCGGTGTACATAAAGTGGGTTGCAGTTGCCAATGGGCGATCGCTTGCACTTCTTCGGCCGTATGAATCGCCCCCAAAAGTAATATCGGTTGCTTAATACCCGCTTCCCGCAATTCTATCCCTTCTGGGAGGGTGGCAACGGCTAACCACTGTGCCCCCGCCTGACAAACGGTTTTCGCCACGGAAACCGCCCCATGTCCGTAGGCGTCGGCTTTGACCACCGCCATTAATTTTGTTTGGGGAGATAATAAACTTTTAATCTGACGGATATTTTCCGCGATCGCCTCTAAATCCACTTCCACCCACGCCCGTTGACGTATCTCAACTTCTATCTCCGAATTGAGCAAAGTCGTGTTTCCAATAGAAATAGATTTTCCACTCACCATATTTTTGCCGTTTAACCCCTGAAGGCGTTAAGCTGTGTTAATATCGGTCAAATCTTATCGCAAAATCCAGCCAATGGGTAGTGTTTTGGTATTGAACGCCTCCTATGAGCCACTCAATATTACGACTTGGCGACGGGCGGTTGTCTTAT
>DATNRE010000685.1:0-2495 GCA_036703685.1 Candidatus Obscuribacterales bacterium | reverse complement strand
GTATCCGTTGATAGTCCCACTGGGTTTACTATTAAGAAAGGTTGGTTTGATAGTAGAAAAATTAGGGTTTGTGGTGTAGAAGTTCCCAGTAAAAACTCTCAAGTTGCAATTAATTATCTGAATGAACTTATTAAGGAATCTCAAGGAGAAGTTGGTGTTGTTTTTCTAGCAAAAGAAGGGAAGCAATGGATTACTGAAGTTTATGCAAATCTGGGTAAATTGCCCGAGGATTTTGTTGGAGAACAGCTAATTACTCAAGGATTCGCTACCCTCACAAATGAAGTTGATAGTTGCCCCAATGGTGAAATTTTAAGATTAGCTCAAGAGGAGTTGGAGGAAGTGAAGTCTTTTAAGCAAAAGTCTCAATAAATCCGTAATCTCACTGATGCAAAATTTCTGAGTTTGTGTATTTTGATTTTAACAAGAATTTTATAGAACTTTGCGTAATTCATAATTCAGGCTTTGTTGAATCTATTAGAACATCAAAAACCATTAAGGATTGTACCATGTATATTTCTACTCGTGCCATTGTAGTTCGGAATTTTGCTATTGCCATTGTGAACGGAGCGATTACCTTGATTATTTTATTAATTGCCCCTTTGGGATTAATGGCTGTAATCAGTAATACCTTTTTAGTCACCGTTGCCAGTTTCTTTACTGCTACTTTAGCCGATGGAGTAATTCGTTTTCTGCAACCTGCTCGTTCTGGGGGGGAGATGCCTTTACATCAGAATACCCCATATTCTTCTCAATTAGATTCTCGTTCATCTAATGAAATTGAACGCTAGGTTATGTTAACACTTTATGTTTCTCAACAAGGATGTTATCTAACTTTAGAAGCCGAAAGTTTATTAATCAAAAAAGGAAAAGAAGTCTTAGCAGAAGCTCAAATTCCCCTACTCGAACAAGTGTTGATTTTTGGTAAATCTCAAGTCACTACCCAAGCAATTCGAGCCTGTTTAATTCGTAATGTTCCGATTGCTTATCTATCTCGCATGGGATATTGTTATGGTAGAGTTTTACCTGTTGAACGGGGATATCGTCATCTATCTCGGTATCAACAACAATTGACCAGAGTAGACCGTTTAATTGTGGCTCGTCGCCTTGTTCAAGCTAAACTGAAAAATAGTCGAGTCATTCTCCAACGCCAAGCCCGTCGTCAATCTTCTGAGGTGATTACTTTTGCAATTCAAAGTTTAAATCATCTCATGGAAAAGGTGATACAAGCAGAAAGTTGGGAACGATTAATGGGACTAGAAGGTGCAGCGGCGGCTCAATACTTTTCAGCTTTTGGGGAATGTTTAACTAATCCTAAGTTTGTGTTTACTGTGCGATCGCGTCGTCCCCCAGGAAACCCAGTGAATGCTTTATTGAGTTTTGGCTATCAAGTTCTCTGGAATCATCTTTTAAGTTTAATTGAACTTCAGGGACTTGACCCCTATTTTGGTTGTTTACACCAGGGAACAGAACGTCATGCTGCTTTAGCTTCTGATTTAATTGAGGAGTTTAGAGCACCGATTGTGGATTCTTTGGTCATGTATTTAATTAATCGCAATATGATTGATGCAGATGCGGATTTTACTTACCATGATGGCGGTTGTTTTCTGAATGATTCCGGTCGAGTTAAATACTTGAAAGCTTTCCTACAAAGGATGGAAGAAAAGTTGACCACCGCCGCCGGAGAAAATCAGCCTCGATGGGATACTCTGACTCAACAAGTTAAGGCATTTAAGCAGTTTGTTTACAACCCAATTGAAGGATATAAACCTTATGAAATTCGCTGATGTTATTCTATATTGTTGCCTATGATATTCCCTGTGATAAACGTCGTCGCAAAGTGGCGAATTTATTGGAGGGATATGGAAAGCGGGTTCAATATTCGGTTTTTGAGTGTGTGTTGGCTCAATCAAAATATATTGAGTTACAGAAACGCTTGAAAAAACAGGTGAATCTGGCTGAAGATAACCTGCGGTTTTATCCGCTTTCCCGCCATACCTGGGGAAGTGTGGAAACTTGGGGTCAGGGGCCAAAGATTACTGAGTATCCGAGTTCAATAATTGTTTAAACTATCATAGTTTTGAATAAAAAAAATCTCCCAATATGGGAGATTTTTGCTTTAAACCCTTTTCTTATTTCAGAACCTTTTCCTTCTAATGAAGGTCGCTACCCTTATATGTTGAAGATTGGAGTCCTAACTCAGCACAAGCACCTTGGGAGTTTCAGAACCTTTTCCTTCTAATGAAGGTCGCTACAATTACTTACTACTACCGGCTTTAACCAAACGTTTCAGAACCTTTTCCTTCTAATGAAGGTCGCTACGTTAACTTAATTGATACAAGGAATTAGAACTATGGCTATTAAAGTTTCAGAACCTTTTCCTTCTAATGAAGGTCGCTACTTATTATTGTGTGTACTTATAACTTGATTTAAAGATTGGCTGATAGGTTTCAGAACCTTTTCCTTCTAATGAAGGTCGCTACTTTATAGTTTCCAAG
>DATNRE010000684.1:0-8141 GCA_036703685.1 Candidatus Obscuribacterales bacterium | reverse complement strand
GGTATCTTTCTCGATCGCATCCCATTTATTCACCACAATCACACAGGATCGACCTTCTTCAATAATCCGATCGGCTAATTTTTGATCTTGATCGGTGACTTGATCAATGGCATCAATTACGAGTAACACCACATCCGCCCGATTAATAGCTTTAAAAGCGCGATTAATCCCAAAAAATTCCGCCCCATATTCGACATTTTTCTTGCGTCGAATTCCGGCGGTATCAATTAAGCGATAGGTTTTTCCATCCCGTTGAATCACCGTATCAATGGCATCTCGGGTTGTACCGGAAATCGGGCTGACAATGGCGCGATTTTCCCCTAAAAAAGCATTCAATAAACTGGATTTTCCGACATTAGGACGACCAATAATCGCGACTTTAATTTCTTTTTCTGTTTCGATTTCATCAATCGAGGGTAAATGCTTAATTAAATCATCTAATAATTCCCCAGTTCCCGATCCATGAATCCCAGAAACCGGATAGGGTTCTCCGAGTCCCAATTCCCAAAAATCCGCGGCTTGAATAATTCCGGCGGTGGGAGATTCACATTTATTAACTGCTAATAAAATCGGTATGGATTGTTCCCGTAACCACAGGGCGATCGCTTCATCCCCACCGGTTAACCCCACCTGACCATCCACCACAAAAATCGCGGCGGTGGCTTCAGTTAAAGCGGTCATTGCCTGTTCTCGAATCAGGGGTAAAAATTCCGTATCATCATCAAAGACTAAACCGCCGGTATCAACGACTTGAAATTCTCGATCCTGCCAAAAGGCGGGACGATAGGTGCGATCGCGGGTAATCCCGGGCTGATCATGCACAATCGCTTCGGGATTTCCCGCCAAACGATTGGCTAGAGTTGATTTTCCGACGTTAGGACGGCCAATAATAGCAACAATAGGTAGAGACATAAACCTGTTTGGTAAGACGTAATTAACGGTAGGGGTATAATTGCTTTTCTCCTACAGTGTGCTGGGGCTAACAGTAATGGGCAAAGGGTTGATTTTGGATTCTGACGCTTTTTGCACAGCATTTTAATTGTACATTGAAAATTTACATTAAATCAAACCGTTATGGAACGTGGGATTTCACTTTTGGGATTATTTGTTTTTGTAGGAATTTCCTATCTCGCTTCTGTGAATCGCCAAGCAGTGCGTTGGCATCCGGTATTATGGGGAATTGGATTACAGTTTATTTTAGCCGTACTCATCCTCAAAACTCAGCCCGGGTTTGCTGTATTTGAGTTTTTAGGAAAGGCGGTCAGTAAGTTTCTTAACTTTTCTGATCAGGGGGCTAAATTTGTTTTTGGAGAAGATTTTCAAGACCATTTTATTGCTTTCAAAGTTTTACCCACAATTATTTTCTTTTCCTCTTTTATTTCTATTTTATATCACTATAAAATTTTACAAAAAGTCGTAGAAGCCGTGGCTTGGGTGATGATGCGAACTTTAAAAACATCAGGTTCCGAAACTTTATCCTGTTCGGCGAATATTTTTATCGGACAAACCGAGGCTCCGTTATTAATTAAACCCTATATTTCTACCTTAACTAACTCGGAACTTCATGCGGTGATGACCGGGGGATTTGCGACGATTGCCGGAGGGGTAATGGCTGCTTATATTTCCTTTGGAATTCCTGCCGAACATATTCTGGCGGCTTCTGTGATGTCGGCTCCTGCTGCTTTAGCAATTTCTAAATTATTCTATCCTGAAACAGAAATCTCTTTAACCAGAGGAAAAGTTAAAATAGAAGTTCAACCGACTTCTGCTAATGGAATTGATGCGGCAGCAACTGGAGCCAGTGATGGGATGAAATTAGCCTTAAATGTGGCGGCGATGTTAATTGCTTTTTTGGGATTATTAGCCTTAATTAATGGAATTTTACAGGGGTTAGGAAGTTTTTTTGGAATGCCTTTTTTATCTTTAGAATGGATTTTGAGTTATTTATTTTCTCCGATCGCGTGGTTAATGGGAATTCCTATAGCAGATTGTTTACAGGTGGGAAGTTTATTAGGTAAAAAAATAGTTCTTAATGAATTTATTGCCTATTTAGACTTAAAACAATTGATCGAAAATTCTCAACAAATCGCTCAAGGTAAGGTCGCAGAAAATACCGTTTCTACAATTTCTGAACGAGCCATAATTATTTCGACCTATGCCCTTTGTGGGTTTTCTAATATTGGTTCGATCGCCATACAAATTGGTGGGATTTCTGCGATCGCCCCCGAACGACAAGCCGATGTGGCTCGCTTAGGAATTAGAGCCATGATCGCCGGTTCTATTGCCTGTTTTATGACCGCTTGTATTGCTGGGATACTATTATAATAAAAAATAGCTCTCATCCTCTGAAAAAATGATTACTTTTTGTAAAGCGAAACCAAAAACTTGCAACACTATTTTACATTGAGTGAGTCTATTTAAAACTACAATATTAATAAAACATAAAAAGATTATTTGCTTTTGCTATACCCATGAATTATTTATCTACTTTTGTTTCTCTCTATAAAATGATGGTTTGGACGGGTTTATTTTTTTTACCTTCCCTGGGAATTTTTGCCTTATTAGTAATTGCCAACCCTACGATAAAATTTGTCCTATTTACTTTTCATGAAATTTCTATTATTCTAGCTTGTTTAATATCATCTTTAGTTGGTGTTGTTGCCTATCGTTCCTATCAAAAACAGGGAGTCCAAACCCTCCGCTATTGGTCATTTGCATTTTTAGGATTTGCAATTATTTATTCTTGGCATGGGATTCTTACCCGCACTGCTCTGTTTAATCCTGTTATCTTTCTAATTTTTGGCCCGACTTCTCGGATTATTTTAGCAGCTTATTTATTCTGGGGTATCGCCAAAATTAATGCCCATCCTGATCCGGTTAACCTTAGATTTAAGGGATCTAAATGGCAGCCCCATATCGCTTTTTTTCTGGGTTTGAGTATTATTTTATTGGCTTTAGTCTTTTCTAATCTCCCTATTTCTGTTTTTTATATTAAGTTATTAGAACGAATTTCCTTAGTGATTTTGATCGGCGTTGTCATCCGAATGTTACCGTTAATTCCGATTCGCTCATTTTTGCTCCTATCCCACTTTTTTGCCCTCAGTTTCTTTATTCAAGCATCGATTGCTTTTCTTTTAAGTCTGCCTTGGAATACGATGTGGTGGTATGCTCATGCTTGTTCAGGTGCAGGGTTTTTGATTTTGGGGTATGGTATTCTTCGAGGCTATGAAACGACAGAAACCTTTGATCAAGTTTATGATCTCAAAGAATTACAAGATAAATTATTGACCAGTGAGGCAAAACGCACGGAATTAGGGTTAATTATTCAGGAAAAAGAAAAAGCCCAGCAAGAGTTAAAAGATGCCTTAGAAAATTTACAGAAAACTCAGATTCAACTGGTACAAAGTGAAAAAATGTCTGCATTAGGAGCCTTAGTTGCAGGGGTAGCCCATGAGATTAATAATCCGGTCAGTTTTATTAGTAGTAACTTAGTTCATTGTGAAATGTACCTAAATGATTTAATGAACCATATTAAACTTTATGAACAAAATTTTTTTTCCAATATTTATGCGATCGAAAAGCATAAAAAAGATATTGATTTAGACTATATTATTGAAGATTGTCCCCGATTAATTTCGTCGATGAAAGAAGGCACAACCCGCTTAATTGAAATTAGTCAAAGTTTAAGAACGTTTTCTCGTTCAGACCATCAATGTAGGGTTGCCTTTAATATTCATGAAGGAATTGATAGCACCTTAATGATTCTCCGTCATCGTTTAAAAGCTAATGAAAAACACCCGGAAATTAAGATTATTAAACAATATGGTAATATTCCTCAGATTCTCTGTTATCCTGGGCAACTCAATCAAGTGTTTATGAATTTAATTGCTAATGCCATTGATGCCTTAAGTGAATCAAGTTCAGATCCAGAAAATCCATCCCAAAAAACAAAAAATCCTGAAATTTTAATCACTACTGAAACTAAACCTCAACAACAAAAAGTAATAATTATAATTGAAGATAATGGGGAGGGAATGACACCGGAAATCAAAAATCAAATTTTTGATCATCTATTTACGACAAAACCTGTCGGTCAAGGCACGGGTTTAGGATTATCCATTTCTCGTCAAATTATTGAAGAAAAACATGAAGGTAAAATTTATTGTTCCTCGGTCTTAGGAGAAGGAACTTGTTTTACTATTGAACTGGGAATTACCACTATTTTAGAGACTTGATTCAGGGTAGATCATTGATTTTTCTAATTTCTGTAAAAAAAATTAAATTCATTCTGTTCAATAATCAGATATGATAATGTTACTGATGACTGATAACTGATAACTGATCACTGAAATTATGATGAGTGAATCTCAATTGATTATTTCCCCAAAATGGTTAGCAGAACATCTCGAAGATCCGAATATTGTGATTGTAGATTGTCGGTTTTCCTTAGCTAATCCTCAACTCGGACAACAACAATATCAAGAAAGTCATATCCCAGGAGCTTTTTATTTAGATTTAGACCAAGATTTATCGAGTCCGATTCAAAAACATGGCGGCCGTCATCCCTTACCCAACCCCGAAAAACTCTCAGCAAAATTATCAGAAATTGGCATAACGTCTCAACAAACTTTAGTCGTTGCTTATGATGATTCTCGATTCGCTTTTGCCTCTCGGTTGTGGTGGTTATTGCGTTATTTTGGACATAATCAAGTCGTTTTATTAGATGGAGGATTTAGCCAGTGGAAAAATTCGGATTATCCCATTAGTTCTCATATTCCTACGGCAAAATTAGGGCAATTTACACCGGAAATTCAAGCGCAAATGCTGGTTAATATTGAAACCGTAAAAGCCCGAAAAAATTTGCCCGGAGTGGTGCTCATAGACTCCCGGGAACCCGAACGCTATTTAGGAAAAACCGAACCCATTGATCCGATTGCTGGATGTATTCCCGGGGCGGTCAATTATCCTTGGCAAGAGGTGACAGAACCCACGGGTTTTGTTAGAATAAACGAACAATCCCAACGCTGGCAAAATATTAAATATGCAGAAGAAATTATTGTTTATTGCGGTTCGGGAGTTACCGCCTGTGTGAATTTATTATCTTTAGAATTAGCCGGAATTGATCAAGCTAAATTATATGGAGGAAGTTGGAGTGATTGGTGTTCCTATTTAATAGAAGAACAAAAATCATAAATTAATTATATGATGGAAATATAATAATCCTAAATGACTGGTAATCATTTAAGATATCCCTGAAATCACTAAAATTCCATTACCTATTACCTATTACCTATTACCCATTACCCACTTATGCAAACCCTAGAAAAAACTAACTCATCTTTCCTCGATACTCCCCTAACCATTGCCGGAAAAACCTTTAAATCTCGGTTAATGACCGGGACGGGGAAATATCGCAACCTCCAAGAAATGCGGGACAGTATTACCGCTAGTGGCTGCGAAATTGTTACCGTCGCCGTTAGACGAGTCCAAACCCAAGCCCCAGGCCATGAGGGACTAGCCGAAGCCATTGATTGGACTAAAATTTGGATGCTACCCAATACGGCCGGATGTCAAACCGCAGAAGAAGCGATACGGGTGGCCAGACTCGGACGGGAAATGGCCAAATTATTAGGACAGGAAGACAATAATTTTGTCAAATTAGAAGTGATTCCCGATAGTAAATACTTGCTTCCTGACCCCATTGGCACGTTAGAAGCCGCAGAACAGCTAGTTAAAGAAGGTTTTGCCGTTTTACCCTATATTAACGCCGATCCCCTGCTGGCGAAACGTTTAGAGGACGTGGGCTGTGCCACGGTGATGCCCTTGGGTTCTCCCATCGGTTCAGGACAGGGAATTAGAAACGCCGCTAATATTGCCATCATTATTGATAATGCCACTATTCCAGTTGTTGTGGATGCCGGAATTGGCGCGCCCAGTGAAGCGGCTTTGGCGATGGAAATGGGGGCAGATGCGTTATTAATTAATTCGGCGATCGCCTTGGCTCAAAATTCAACGGCTATGGCTAGAGCCATGGGAATGGCCGCAGAAGCCGGACGTTTAGCCTATCTAGCTGGACGCATTCCGGTCAAAACCTACGCCCAAGCCTCCTCTCCCCTGACAGGGACTATTACCAGTTAGATTTTCCTTTTGTCTAAATTTTTGTTATCGTTGATCCCAGATATTAACCTATGGATTTTTGATCATGCCTTATACCAACGAAGAAGGTGGACGTCTGAATAACTTCGCAGTTGAACCTAAAGTTTATACAGCCGAACCTCCTACCAATTCACAAAAACGCAATTATATTATTGGTGGTATTGCTGGGATTGTTCTAGTCGGGGGTTTATTGTTCCTTGCCTTCACTGTCTCCTAAAATATCAATCATTCAGTCCGGGCGGGTTTGAGTTTTTTTGCGTTGGGTAAAAAGCCCCCCGGATTTGAATTCAACCCCAAAGACACGAAGACACGAAGAATAGAAATAACCCTTAAAAACTTGTCTGTCTCCTGAACCTGAACCGCTAGATAGAAGAAGATAATTAGATATTCTAGGTGATGGTTTAAGGGTTGATTATGGGGATGGGCAATAATGGTTCTATTTTACTTTCTCAGACTCATCAGCGAACCTATAATCGCTTACAACAGGCGCTGGCTTTAAAACTTCGTCGTCAAGTTTTTATTGCGGTTTGTGATAACTTAAATTTGCGGAATTATCTGGCGTTACAGTTACAAACGGATTTTTTATCTAAAAATCAGAGTAATATTGCATCAGAATCTCTGATTTCTCCAGCTTTAATTAGTTTGAAATTAGATTTGAGTAATCCCAATCCTTTTCAGGCAATTACTCAATGGTATGCTCAAAATAAATCGGATTATAGTCATCAAGAGATGATCGGATTTCAAATTTTAGGGGTGGAACATCTGACCCGTCAACCTCCGGCCAAGCAATGGTCATTTTTAAGGTATTTGCGAACTTTAGAAAACCATGTTGATGGCTTAGAATTTAGTTTACTGTTGTGGATTTCTTCTCCTTGGTTATATTGTATCCAACAATCTGCACCGGAGTTCTGGGAGCGACGAACTGGGGTATTTGAATGGATAAGTGATCCGACTCCAAGTGATGGGGAATCAGAGACGATTTCCTTAGATTCTACCACGGTTTCCCAAGCCGTTGAAAGTGATCAAATATCTGATCCTGTGCAAGA
This sequence comes from Candidatus Obscuribacterales bacterium, assembly GCA_036703685.1. GTDB lineage: Bacteria > Cyanobacteriota > Cyanobacteriia > Cyanobacteriales > Microcoleaceae > Planktothrix. Next base: position 939 of record DATNRE010000684.1, on the reverse strand, counting down.
ACTCCTCAATCAAATTCAGCAATTTGAGCAACAGTCCGCCCTATATCCATTATATCAATCCTATCGTCAATTAGGGAATATTTACCGAGATCGGATTATGGCTGGGGAACATTTAGAAGTTCACTATAACCTAGCTATTCAAGCCTATGAACAGGTTTTAGAAATTATTCCCGAACTTGATCAAAATTCTATTTCTTCCGATGCTCAGGATGATTCTATTCATGTTTTTAACGATTTAGGTACTTTATATTGGATGGGATTTCGCCAAAGGTTTAAAGACAATTTAAAGTCTTCTGATTCCCTGGATTATTTAGAAAAAAGTATTATTTTTTATCAAAATGCTTTAATGAAAATCGATCCCGAAATTCATCCTAATTTATATATACAAGTCCAAAAAAATTTGGGAACAGCCTATGCAGATTTAGCCACTTTCCAAGATGCCGTTAAAAATTTAGAACAGTCAATTATTGCCTACACAGAAGCCCTATGTTATCTGAATTTTAACCAACCTGAAATTAATATTTCCCAGATTCAAGATTATGCTACAATTCAAAATAATCTGGGAACTACCTATTGGAAACTCGCCCAAAAAACCCAACCTATTCCCCATCTAAAAGCGGCGATCACTGCCTATACTGAGGCGATGGAATTTTATACCCCGCAACAAGATCCCCTGAATTATGCCCTGCTACAAACCAATTTAGGCACGGCCTATTGGACATTAAGCCAACACCAACCCTCGGCTAAATTGCTCTTACAAGCTATTTATGCCTATCATCAAGCCTTGACCTATCGGACGACCGCCTCAGCCCCGATCGCCTGTGCTTCTACCTATAATAACTTGGGTATCGTTTATTGGCATTTGGCAAACCATTATCACAAGCCGGAAATTCGGGCTAAATTTCTGAAACGGGCGATCGCAGCCTATAAAAAGGCTCT
>DATNRE010000683.1:0-4443 GCA_036703685.1 Candidatus Obscuribacterales bacterium | reverse complement strand
ACCCTGCGAGAAAGTATTGATCAAATAGCATCGGGTTATTTTTCCCAAGGCGATCCGAATCTGTTTAAAACCTTAATTGATGCCCTCTTATATCATGATGAATATATGGTTTTTGCTGACTATCAATCCTATATAGATTGTCAAGATAAAATCAGCCAAACCTATCGAGATTGGGAAACCTGGACGAGAATGTCTATTTTAACTGTAGCCCGTTTAGGTCGTTTTTCTGCCGATGGAATTGTCCAAAATTATTCTCAAAATGTTTGGCATATTAATCCGGTTTAGGATAGTATCAAGTTAAGAGCTTGCTAGGGAGAATATTTTAATAAATTATCCGTAATTTTTTGTTAAAAATTATTGCAAAAACTTGACTTGATGACACCTTGAAAACTACTATTATATACCCTCAGTATTAGGATGGAAAAATGATTACTTCAGAACCCATCATTTTAAGTTTTAAAAATGTTACTTTAAGCCACGAGCAATTTTATCAACTTTGCCAAGATAATGAAAATTGGCAACTTGAACGAACGGTCAAAGGAGAATTAGTAATTATGCCCCCGGTTGGTGGAGTCAGTGGTAATCGAGAATCAGATTTAAACGGTGAACTTTGGTTTTGGAATCGTCAAACTCAACTGGGAAAAGTGTTTAGTTCTTCTACTATATTTCGCTTACCTAATGGTGGCGATCGCTCTCCCGATGTCGCTTGGATAGCTAAGGAACGTTGGGAATTACTAACACTAGAAGAACAGGAAAAATTTCCCCCAATATGTCCTGATTTTGTCATAGAATTACGTTCTCGCACTGACTCCCTAACCCAACTTCAAGCAAAAATGCAGGAATATCTGAACAGTGGTTTGCGCTTAGGTTGGTTAATTAATCCCCAAGAACAACAAGTAGAAATATATCGTCCTAATCAAGCTCTTGAAATTATTAAATTACCCACAATTTTATCAGGAGAAAATGTCTTACCAGAATTTATTTTAAACTTACCTCTTTTTTAATTATTTTGACTGTTAACCATCACACTCACCTTGAAATAATCCTAGGAGTAAATTAAAAATGGTTCAATTACTAACTAAAACCTATTCCTTTGAAGAATATTTAGCTTATGACGATGGCACAGATAACAAATATGAATTAGTTAATGGAGAATTAAAACTTCTGCCTATTGCTAGTGGTTTTCATGCTTTGATCTTACATTGTATCTTTAAGATTTTAGAACAAGAAATTGACAACCTTAAACAGCAGTGGAAAGTAATGCCTGGTACGGTAGGAGTAAGAACAGCTAAAAAGAAATCAAGGATTCCTGATTTAGTCATTTTATCAGAAAGTCAATGCCAAGAACTCCGAAAAATGTCCGCAGCTGTTTTAGAAGCACCTCCGGTTTTAGCAGTAGAAATTGTTAGTCCGGGTAATTCTGATGATGATTACCGTTATAAGCGTTCTGAATATGCGGTTAGAGAAATTCCTGAATATTGGATTATTGACCCAGAAACAGAAAAAATCTCGGTTTTATTATTAGTTTCTGGTTTTTATGAAGTTACCGAATTTACAGGTGAACAGGAAATTAAGTCTTTACTTTTTCCTGACTTAAAGTTAACATCTAAACAGGTTTTTCAGGTATAATTTTTTTTATTTATAGCAGTTGGCTCCTTGGTTAGGACATCCACCGAAAGCTAAAACCTACGAATAAATGATACCAGCATCTCAATTGGCTATATCTGAATTTACTTTTGGAGAACACCCCGATAGTATTGCCCATTAACTATTATCTGGAGTCTCATCAGGGGGTTTACTAATTCCTAGGTTTTTTTTCGATGAACGTAATTTTTTCCAAAGTTGTTTGATTTGTTGATAGGCTTCCTCTGAACTGACTTTACCATTGGTTTCCAATGCACAAATATAGTTAACTCGTTGGGCAAATTCCTGCAAGTTAGAATTGAAAATCAGTTTTTCTGGGGTAAACTCTCCCTGGTAGCGACTGCGAGGGTAGAGAAAATCATCGCGTTCTGACATAGCCATCTCCCTAATCATTAGGACTGTGGGGTTCCGAGTCGGACGGAAAACGAACAATTAGATCATCAGAGCAGTTAAGGGCTAATTGATGGGCAATTGAGTTCAACTGGTGATCCTATCTAGGATAACCTATCTGCCCGATTAATTCCAGGGGCGATTCCTCCGGTATAAATGATGAGCAAAACTCCCGACTAGGTTCCCCGTCTGATTTTTTCCCACAACTGTTGATACTGTTTCACAGAAGTCGCCGAAAGCGGTTCCAAGAAATCACTATTATCTAAAATCGCAGGAGCAGGAAATAATAGGGGATTTTCCCTTAAAGATGGGGGTAACTCCTGGGGGTTCATTCCCCAAATTATCGGTGATGAGGTTGCGGTTAATAATGATAGTTGAGTAGCTACCTGGGGCAACCAACAAAAATCAATCCAATTATCTGCTAAAGTCGCGGTAGGAGAAGATTGAACCCCCACAGGTTTGACCCATAAATCTGACCATAAAGCCGTACCAGACTGAGGAACCACGGCGGCTAACCCATTCTGATATTGAACTTCTGGAGAAATATCCGTAGACCAACCCACGGCTAACCAAGTATCGCCTAAAATTAACGGTTTGAGATAACTATTAGAATCATAAAGTTTAACATTTTGATGGAGTTTAAGCAGTTCGGATTCTAAGTTTTTAACTTGACTTAAATCGGCGGTATTATAAGAATGACCTAATTTTTTTAAGGTTAAACCTATCACTTCCCGGGCTTGATCGGGTAAAGAAATCCGGTGACGTAATTCCGGTCGCCATAAATCACTCCAGTCTTTCGGTGTCCATCCTAACTCCTTAAACTTATCAACCCGATAAATAATAACTGTACTACCCGAACGATAGGGCGCCGCCCAAATTTGACCTTTAGGATCAACTTCACCCTTAGCATTGCGTCGGACAATATTTTGCCAACGGGAGGGCAGTTTTGACCAACCGGGCCATAATTTCGGGTCAAGGGGTTGAATCAGCTTTTGTTGAATAGCTGAATGCAACCAAAAATCTCCGATCATGACTAAATCAGCTTGAGACGAAGGCTGAGATTGCCATTTTTTTAAGAGTCCAAATAAATCTTTCAGTTGCAGTTGGGGCACAAAACTTACCGCCCCTTGAGTCACCTGTTGTCGAAACTTGTTCGCCATTTGCACGGGAACAGAACCCTTGAGGACTTCAACCGTAAGTGCCGCAGCTTGTTTGCATCCAGCTACGACGCTTAAGGTTAAAACACTAATTCCCTGTAGAAAAAACCTTCGCTTCACGGTCACTATTCAATCCGTTTCTCTAAATACTGACCGATCATTGTTTGTTCCCCAGCCCGTGAAATAATCGTTTGCCGGGTGCGGTATCGTTGGCCAATCAGTTTAATTTCTTCTTCAAACATAGAACCATTGTACTCGCTTCTCAGACATAACGTATTGACATCGAGCAGATAAAATTCAGCCACAACGGGTTTGGGTGTCATAAACCCCCGATCTCGATAAAGTAAGGTGTCACAAACCCCAAACCGAGTTGATCCGGTGGACATTTTTTTACCGGAGACGGAATTGCAGCTTTTCCAGGTCACTTTTGACCCACAACTGAGGAGCATCGGGTCATCTAATTGATGTAATTGAGCAATATCGAGCAAGTCAGCACAGCCGGGCTCTAAAAACTCGACTACAATCTCGCTGGCGACTTCTTGGGTATCTCCCTCGGGAAGTGTATAGTAGCGCCGTTCTGAATGCCAATTTCCCACACTGCGGCAAAAATAGTCCGCCACTTGGGAGGCAATCTCACGGGGGTTTGGCTGGATCAGGGCTTTCATTGATGGCTGCTCCTAAACACGATATGAACGGGTGGAATCCTTCCCTCGCAGGAGAGGAAAAAGTCAAATGTTTGTCACAATTCTTAATCTAATCATAACAAACTCCAACTGGCAATTATTTTCTGGTGATGGACAAGAAAAGTCCGATTTAGACTCTTTGTAATATCTACTAGGCAGTAGAGTTAGGATATAAGTACACTAATTGTTTCAATTTTTCAAGCTGTCTGTGATCAAAAATCTAAATTTCATGACAAAAATTTGAAATTGAGTGATTTTTCTCGCTTTGGGAAATAAGGAAAACTTAACTATTATTGAGAAATCGGGTTTTTTTTCCAGAATAGGGGGATTTTTAATTAATTTTATAAATCGAGGTTGTTTAAAATAATAATTAGCTCGGAATAAATTATTGATGTTAATTAATTTCAAGACAAATTTAATATCAATTATTTTTTACCGGAAAATCAATGATTGTTTGAGGGATTTATTTTTACTATCTTCTGGGATAATAAATACCTGATTCTCGGTAGAACTAGACTTGACAGCCTACAGTCGATTAAAGGTTCTGATTTTGAGAGTCATCGCTTATT
>DATNRE010000682.1:0-1739 GCA_036703685.1 Candidatus Obscuribacterales bacterium | reverse complement strand
GGATGGTCAGGTGGGGTTAACGGGTGGGGATGAAGCCATCGCCGTGTGGTTACGGGAACAATCAATACCGATTTTATTAGCAGTAAATAAATGTGAATCTCCCACCACCGGAATGATTCAAGCCGCCGATTTTTGGGAATTGGGACTCGGAGAACCCTATCCGGTTTCTGGGATTCATGGATCGGGAACCGGGGAATTATTAGATGATTTAATTAAGCATTTACCCTCGATTGATGAAATCGAAACGGAAAAAGAAATTAAAGTAGCAATTATTGGTCGTCCTAATGTCGGAAAATCCAGTTTATTGAATGCCTTTTTAGGGGAAAATCGCGCCATTGTGAGTCCGATTTCTGGCACAACCCGAGATGCTATTGATACCGTGATTCAACGGGATGGAAAAACCTATCGCTTAATTGATACCGCCGGAATTCGACGTAAGAAAAACGTGGAATATGGGGCGGAATTTTTTGGGATTAATCGCGCTTTTAAAGCTATTAATCGGGCGGATGTGGTGTTACTCGTAATTGATGCGATTGATCAAGTTACGGATCAGGATCAAAAATTAGCCGATCGGATTATTGAAGAAGGTCGATCCTGTGTAATTGTGGTGAATAAATGGGATGCGATCGAGAAAGATACTTACACAATCCTAGAGTATGAAAAAGACGTTCGAGCCCGGCTCTATTTTATGGATTGGGCGGAATTAATTTTTATCAGTGCTAAAACCGGTCAACGGGTTGAAAAAATTCTCAATTTAGTTGATACCGCCGCCGAAGGTCATGAACGACGGGTATCCACGGCCGTGATTAATGAAGTGATCGAAGAAGCTGTCAGTTGGCATTCTCCCCCAGTCACTCGCCAAGGGAAACAGGGGAAAATCTACTATGGAACCCAAGTCAGTAGTAAACCTCCAACGCTGGTTTTATTTGTCAATGATCCCAAACGATTTAATGAGAATTACCGTCGTTATATTGATGGTCAATTCCGCAAACAATTAGGCTTTAAAGGCACACCGATTAAATTAATTTGGCGAGGCAAATCCGCCCGAGAAATTGAACGAAATCCCGCTAACCGAGCCACGCGCGTTAAGTGATAGGAGCAAGGGAGGCAGGGGAGGCAGGGGAGGCAAGGGGGGCAGGGGAGGCAGGGGGAGCAGGGGCTTGAAAAAGAGCCTCTGTTGACCAGCCTAAGTCTTAACTAACTATGTTATTTGGATGAACTTTTAAGTTATGAGGTAGATGGATAGAGAACCCCTTAAAGATCATCGGGATTTGGAGATATATAAGAAGGCGTTTGAAGTTGCTATGCAAATTTTTGAACTGTCTAAGAAATTTCCAGTCGAAGAACGATATTCACTCACCGATCAGATTCGTCGTTCATCACGTTCGGTTTGTGCAAATTTTGCCGAAGCCTGGCGAAAACGTCGGTATGAAGCCGCTTTTATTGCTAAACTTAACGATTGCGAATCTGAAGCATCGGAAACCCAAACTTGGATTGAATTTGCCGTGAGATGCCATTACATGAACACAGAAACCGGCCGAGAACTTTATGGAACCTACAACCAAGTTTTAGCGGGTCTTGTCACCATGATCAACAATCCCACACCCTGGCTAATAAAACACTAAATCTCCCCACCCTCCCCTACTCCCCCTACTCCCCCTACTCCCCTACTCCCCTACTCCCCCTGCCTCCCCTGCTCCCCCTGCCTCCCCTGCCTCCCCTGCTCCCCCTGCCTCCCC
>DATNRE010000681.1:0-13594 GCA_036703685.1 Candidatus Obscuribacterales bacterium | reverse complement strand
ATTCCCTGTTCCCTGTTCCCTGTTCCCTGTTCCCTCTATATCAAGAAATCTTAACACTCACTTGAGAACTTGAGAAATTTCTGTAACAATAAATACAGTAAGGGGAACATTTATTAGAAATGGGAGCAAACTGGCGAATGAGTGTTTTTTGTTCAGTTTTAGACCGATGAAAACAGACTTGATACCCCGACTCAAAATACCAGGGCTGTTTGTGATACCTAAACCCTCTTAAAAAGGAGTGTTTCTTATGAAAACTAAATGGGAAATTTATCAAGAATTAGAATTAATTCCTGATACGGTTTCATCCCCAGGGGATGAAAAAAGAATCTCCAGATTTTATCGAAGTCAAATATGGCGATCGCTCGTTAACCATTGTACCACCAATTTATCAGAGCAACAGATATTTGATCATCTTAACACCTGTTTTAAAATCGATCTTTGCGATCCTAATATCACCCCCAAAAATAATTTTTTTAAAACCATTTGGCTGATTTTAAATCAACCCATTCAACCCGCCCATTTTTTAAATCAATCCGAACCTTATATCTGGAAAAGTCATAACTTTTTAGGGAGCACTCAATGGCACATTTATGATCCCAAAAGTGGATATACCTATGATTTAGACTCGGAAGAAGATGTTTTAGTCTGGTTAGAAAAGCGAAATTATCGTTAATTAATTGAGCGAGATCGAACTTTTCTGAGGGCTTTAATCGTGTTTATCGTATGATCGGCAACTTGGTTAATTTCTAATTCTGTGGTGAACCGACCCAAACCAAAACGAATCGAAGCATAGGCTAAATGATCGGAATGACCTAATGCTTTTAAAACGTGGGAGGGTTCAATTTTGGTTGAGGTACAAGCGGAACCCGAAGATACGGCCATCATCGGTTGCAATCCTAATAATAAAGCCTGACCATCAACGCCGTCAATACTAATATTTAAATTTCCCGCTAACCGTTGGGTAGGATGACCGTTTAAATAAATTCCTTCTAGGGTTGACAATTGATTCCAGAGGTTTTCTCTCAGTTTAATTAACCGTTGAGTTTCAATTAATTGTTCAGATAAAGCCATTTCAATTGCTTTAGCAAATCCCACAATTTGAGGAGTACATAAAGTCCCTGATCGCATTCCCCGTTCATGCCCCCCACCATGGATTTGAGCCGCTAATTTAACCCTAGGATTTCGTCGGCGAACATATAAGGCTCCGATCCCTTTGGGGCCATAAATTTTATGGGCGGTTAAAGACATTAAATCAATATTCAGTTGCTGCACATCCAGAGGAATTTTACCTATAGCTTGGGCAGCATCGGTATGAAATAAAACTCCCTGACCATGACAAAGTTCTCCAATTTCAGCCAAGGGTTGCAGCACTCCAATTTCATTATTAGCCGCCATAATTGAAACTAAAATTGTATCGGGACGAAGGGCTATTTTCAGTTGATCTAAATCTATCATGCCATCGGGTTTCACCCCCAGATAAGTTATTTCAAACCCCAAAGATCCTAAATAACTACAGGGATCGAGAACGGCATTATGTTCAGTAATAATAGTAATAATATGTCTACCTTTATTAAAATAGGCTTCAGCTACTCCTTTTAAGGCTAAATTATTAGATTCCGTTGCCCCACTGGTAAAAATAATTTCTTCACTCGAGCAGTTAATCCCATTAGCAATAATTTCTCTAGCTTGTTTAACGGCGGCTTCAGCTTCCCAACCATAAATATGATTAATACTGGCAGGATTGCCAAAATATTGCGTAAAATAGGGTAACATGGTTTCTAAAACCAAGGGATCAACGGGGGTTGTCGCCTGACAATCGAGATAAATTGGACGTTGAGACATCGTTATTTTTAATAATAATAGGTTAATTTTAATCTCTGATGTTTAAGTGTAGTCTATTTTTTTAGAATCAAACCCAGAAACCCTTTATTATTGTATAATACAGATTATACTGCTATTCATCCTTCCGTATTTTATGACCGACTCAAAAAACGCTTTAGATCTGTTTCGGACGGCCTATGAACATCGTTATACTTGGGACTCTAATTTCCCGGGTTATCGCGCTGATATTCAACTTAAACAGGGGGATGAAGTCTACACAGGACAGATTCAGATTAACCCGGACATGACCGTAGAAGTGACCGAAATTGCCGACGAAGAAGTCAAGCAAAGCGTCTATACCCAACTGCGGGATATAGTCACCCATCGCAAACGCAGTTCTTTTGAACAAGCCCATGGAAAAAACAAATTTACTTTAGGAGAAATTGACGATACGGGGGCTTTACAAATCCTGGTCGAAGGTGATGCGATGGGATCAAATTATTCCGTCCGTGGCGATCAAATTTCCCGAGTTAGCCGGGTTATGGGTCGAATGGCATTTGTGATTAATACCCATGAAAGTTTAGACACCGGAGAAGGTTACGCAGCCAGCCGTTATGATGCGGTATTCCGCAACCCTCAAACTCAAGAAATTATCAAAGAACTTGAGTTTGAAGATACCTTTGAGAAATTCGGTAACTATTACATTATGACTCGCCAAATTGTTAACTCCAAAGAAGCCGATCAAGTGATGACAACGGAGTTTAACTATTCCCAAGTCAAATTGCTCGAACCCGTTGCCGTTTAACTCGGATCAGTGATCAATAAAGTGGGATTCATTTATCCCCAAATAACGTTAGGATAAAACTATCCCAACCCAATTTCTGTACTATCAATTTAAGGTAAATTATGACTACATTAGCACTGACTCCAGAGAACGTAGAGACTGTTTTAGATGAACTGCGCCCCTATTTGATGGCCGATGGGGGAAACGTGGAAATCGTTGAACTTGATGGCCCCATTGTCCGACTCCGACTTCAAGGAGCCTGTGGTTCCTGTCCCAGTTCGACGATGACTTTAAAAATGGGAATTGAACGCCGTCTCCGCGAAAGAATTCCTGAAATTGATCTAGTTGAAGCCGTTGCTTAGGGGATTTTTTCCCTAACCGATTGTCCAAGGTTCAATTATTCATAATAATGAACTTTGGACTCAATAAATTTCCCATTTTCCCCTCTAATTTATGTCCCTTAAATGCGTGTTTTATTGGTAGAAGATAATCGGGATCTAGCTGAGACTTTGGTAGAGGCGTTAGTTCACCAAGGTGATACTGTTGATTGGGTAAAAGATGGGATTTCGGGATGGGAAAAAGCAGAAAAATTAATTTATGATCTGATCATTTTAGAGGTGGGATTACCCCAATTAAATGGGATAAATTTATGTAAAAAACTGCGATCGCAAAATATTATCAATCCGATTATTTTATTAACAGCTTCCCATCATCGAGGAGATCAAGTCCTAGGCTTGGATGCGGGAGCGGATGATTATGTCGTTAAACCCTTTGATATTCAGGAATTATTAGCTCGAATTCGGGCTATATTTCGCCGACGTCAACCCACACTTTCCATCCTTTTAGAATGGGAAGATCTGCATTTAAATACTAAAACCTGTGAAGTGGTTTATCGGGAAATGCTCCTCAATTTAACCCCGAAAGAGTATGGATTATTAGAACTATTTCTCAAACATCGTCAACAGGTTTTTAGTTTAGACCTGATCCTAGAAAATCTTTGGACATTTGAAGATCCCCCAACGGAAAATGCTGTCCGAGCCCATATTAAAGGACTCAGAAATAAACTTAAAAATGTCGGCGCTCCGGCGGATTTAATTGAAACAGTTTATGGCTTAGGATATCGTCTCAAACAGCAATCTCACCCTAAAACCCAACCCTCAAAAACCAGTACAAAACCTCCGGTCGATCAACATAAACTCAATCAAGCGACCGTTGAAATTTGGCACAGGTATCAAAGCAAAATTTGCGATCGCATTACCCTATTAGAAGAATTTCCTCGCTCCATTCAAAAAGGAAAACCCGATCCAAATATTCAACAAAAAGCCCAACAAGAAGCCCATAAACTCGCGGGATCTTTAGGAACATTTGGCTTAGGAGGAGGATCTATTATAGCCAAAGAAATCGAACAACTTTGTCAAAATTCCACCTTAAATCTAGCAGAAATCAGCCTATTTGAAGAATTAGTCTTAAAACTCAGACAGGAAGTTGAACAATACTCTCCTCCGGCTACCTCAGAAAACCCCCAACCCACCCCGATCAAATCCGACCAGGAAGTTTGGATTATCAGTCAAGATCAATTATTAATTGAATCCGTAGAAATAGCAGCCAAAAACTTAGGAATAGCAACCCAAATTCTCACCGATTTATCATTAATAACAGCCCTACAATTACAATCCCATAAAAAATCCTATCCTCCCCTAGTATTTTTAGATTTTGACTTCTATTTTTCCTATGAGTTATTAACCCAACTCACCCAACAAACTCCCCCGATTCCTGTGATTGTTTTAACCCAACAAAAAAACCTAACCCAACGGGTAAAAGTCGCCCAATTTGGCGGCCAAGGATTCCTAGAAAAACCCATCACCTCAGAACAAATTATTAAACTAATGATCGATACCTTTCGTCAAAACTGTAGCTTTAATGCTAAAGTTTTAATTGTTGATGATGATGCTCAGATTCTCGCTACCTTCCAAACCCTCCTGCAACCTTGGGGAATTCAAACCTTTACCGTCGAAGACCCCCGAAATTTTTGGGAAATTCTCAAAACCACCACCCCCGACTTACTTATTTTAGATATTGAAATGCCCTATTTAGATGGGGTAGAAATTTGTCAAATTGTTCGGGCGGATTCCCGTTGGAAAAGTCTACCCGTAATGTTCCTCACCGCCCATACCAATCGAGATCTACAACATCAAGTTTTTATGGTCGGCGCCGATGATTACTTAACCAAAACAACCGAGGCTTCTATCCTAGTCAATCGAATTTTAAATCGGCTAAGGCGAAGCAAAAGTTTACGAGAATCCTCTACCCCAGTTTAGTAGCTTTTCCCGATCCTAATTCGCCGCTACCAAACCGTTGAACCTTTAATTAAAATGATTAATCAAAATTCTGAAACCGAAACTCAATTAATTGCTTCCCTACAAGCAATCAATCAACAATTAATTCAAGAAATTCAAGAACGAAAACAGGTTGAGGAAGCCTTGCGAGAGAGTTCAGAAAGGTTGAAAACCCTAATTAATACCCTACCGGATTTAGTCTGCTTTAAAGACGCTTCAGGACGTTGGCTAGAAGCCAATCAAGCAACCTTAGAACTGTTTCAAATCCAGACAGATTATCAAGGAAAATCCGATGCAGAATTAGTAGAACAGAGTCACGGTAAAACTTTATATAAAAATGCCTTAATTAATTTTCAAAAATCCGATCAACAAGTTTGGGAAAATCAACACCCTTCCCAACAACAAGAAATTATTCCTGATCTGAATGGCAACCCCAGAATTTTTGATATGATTAAAGTTCCTTTATTTCATCCGAATGGAGAACCAAAAGGATTAGTGATCCTAGGGCGAGATATTACCCAACATCAAAAAGCTGAAAATGCTTATAAACAATTAGCTGCCATTGTCGAATCCTCCGAAGATGGCATTATTGGTAAAACCTTAGAAGGACAAATTATTAGCTGGAATCAAGGGGCTGAACAAATTTATGGCTACTCGGAAACTGAAGTTAAGGACTGTCCCTTTAGTTTATTAACTTTACCCGAAAGATCCAGCGAAGTCCCTCAAATTTTAGCTAGTATTCAATCCGGGGGTAGTATTGATCATTATGAAACCGTTCATATTCGCAAAGATGGAGAACATATTGATGTTTCTTTAACCATTTCTCCGATGAAAGATGATTATGGGAATATTACAGGAATTTCTACTATTTCCCGGGATATTAGTTATCAAAAAAGAATCGAAAAAACCCTAGAACAACTCCGTCATCAAAATGAATTAATTTTAGATTCAGCCGGAGAGGGAATCTGTGGATTAAACCGAGAGGGAAAAATCACCTTTGCTAATCCCGCCGCCGCGAGAATGACCGGATATACTGTCCGAGAATTACTGATGAGTGATTGGCAAAGAATCACCCAAGAAGTGATCACATTTTCTGCCTCCGAGACTGCCCCCAAAAAAAACGTCTATTCCGGTTATCAATCATTAACTAATCAACAAACTTCCCAAATTTTTTCCACCCTAGAAGATGGTTTAGTTCGTCATGTTGATCACGAGGTTTTTCGGCATCGCAATGGGTCTTATTTTCCCGTTGAATATGTGAGCACTCCCATTCAAAACCAAGGAGAAATTATTGGGGCTGTGGTCATCTTTAAAGATATTACCGAACGGCAAGCTATGGAAAAAATGAAAGATGAATTTATCTCCGTAGTTAGTCATGAATTGAGGACTCCTTTAACCTCAATTCACGGGGCTTTAGGATTATTAGCCAGTGGATTATTAGATATGCAAACCGAACGCGCTAAACGAATGTTTGAAATTGCCGTGACCAATACCACCCGTTTAGTCCGTTTAATTAACGATATTCTTGATTTAGAACGGATACAGGCGGGGCAAATTACCCTTGATAAAAAATACTGTAATTTAGCCGATTTAATGCTGCAAGCTCATAATGAAATGATGGGAATGGCAGAAAAAGCGGGTGTGAATTTATCAGTCAAACCCCTAGGAGTTCAGATCTGGGTCGCCCCTGACCGAATTATTCAAATATTAACTAATTTATTAAGTAATGCCATTCGATTTTCCGGCGTTGATAGTTGCATTTGGTTTGATGCCACACTCCACCAGTCCACTTCCCGGGAAGTTTTAATTACGGTCAAAGACCAAGGACGGGGAATTCCCGCCGATAAACTGGAAACCATTTTTGGTCGTTTTCAACAGGTGGACGCCTCCGACTCTCGCCAAAAGGGAGGAACTGGACTCGGACTCGCGATTTGTCGCAGCATTGTGCAGCAACATGGGGGGCACATTTGGGCGGAAAGTCAATTGGGCAAAGGAAGCACCTTTTTTGTGCGTTTACCCGTGGCGGCCGAAACCGGAGAAGATCTGGATTTTCAGTAATATAAAGTTTTGTAAAAAAAACCGAATTTCTATCACTATTTTTCTTTTCTTCACAAGATCTTCATGTTTCCCTCCTATTCTAAATAGTGTAGTCCACTGCACTCACAGCCCTACTTAATGCAACTCACCTAGGAGGTGGAGATCATGCCCTCAGTCTATCTTATGCTTCTGACTTTTGCCCTGGGTTCTATCTGGATCTATACCCAAACCTCTAATGATATTCCCTTCGTGTTAGCAGGAGTGATTGGACTCATCTGCCTAGTTTGGGGGTTTGCCTTCGCCCATTGGAGCCTTCAAATTCTGATTGTATTAGGGTTGTGGCGTTTATATAAAGTTTATATGCCGGAAGAAGTTAACTTGGGTTAATTTTAATATTACGCCTTATATATCCCCATTTGGTATAGCGCTACGCGCTAGGGAACAGGCAACAGGGAACAGGAAACAGTAAGTAGTGAAAAGGTTTCAGAACTCAAAAGTGTCCTAACTGTAATGCGTAGCGCTATACTCCGAATCAGTGGGGGGATATAGGGCGGGTGATAACGATTGCATCTATTTAACGGCGATCGCACTTTCAAAGGCTAAAATAATCACATTTAAAAGATATTGTATTAAGTCTTATCATAGGCAGCAATAAAATCATCTCGTGAAATACCCGATTGAGTGCAAATACTCCTTAATGTAGAGCTTTTAATTTGCTTGTGATTTGGTAGCGTTAAAGGTGTTGTTGTTCCATCCGAATTTTTTCTAATCATAGAAATATGCTCTTTTTCTCTAACGATTGAAAAACCAAATTTTTCAAGAACTTTAATCACTTTGGTTTTGGGGGCATCAATGGGAAATTTTGCCATCAGACCATTGCCTCTACAACGAAGGCTTCTAATACAGATGAGTCGGCTTCGAGAACTGATTCCCCAAAGGTTTCAATATGAAAAGCGATCGCCGAGCGCACATCATTAAGAGCATCTTCATAGGTATCACCTTCACCGACTACTACGCCTTGAATTCCTAATGGATAGGCGATATAGCCATCAGAATGTTTTTCCACAATGATTTTAATGGATTTCATAAATTCTTGACAATTTACAGGGATGTCTTGATCCTATCTCATTTCTATAGGACTGTGATAATGACACGGGCGATCGCCCTTCCCAATCTCATCAAAATGCGATCACCATTCCCTAAAGATCGCACTTTCAACAACCAAGGCGATCGCACTAAAAAGAAAACCTGATCGCACTTTTAGTCTATCTTATCCACAGATTCAGAACATTGCCTATTCTTTATTGCAATGAATACATTACTCCTCTAATTCTGTTTCTGTTACTTTTTCAGCAAACCCTATTTCTAATCACAAAAATCCCCCAAACACTACGAATTTGAGGGATTATTGCTATTTTAGGGGTAATTTGGGTTCTGAGGTTAAGTCCTAGAACCCTTGAATGCGTTGAAAACTAACAAAAAAATTACATTAAACCTAATTGAGACAGAATCCCTTGACCCGTTAGGAATTCCGTGGCTAAACCAATAGCGAACCCTAACATTGCTAAACGGCCATTCCAAGTCTCAGCGAAGTCTGTAAACCCAAACTTAGTATCTTTGCTTTCCATAATCAAAAATTCTCCTGTTTGCTTGAGCCAACTACATAAAAGTTAACACAACTTTCTGAAGTTTGCAACTTTTTGTTAAAAAGGATTGACAAAAATCCAAAACCTCTGTCTATAGGCATTCAATTCTTGTAAATTCGATTGATCAACCACAGCGCCCCAGTAATCCCAATAAAATGAGCCAGAATCGTATGGGTATTGGCTAGAACCACGAAAAAATCCAGGGGTTGGATAAAATCTTGCAAGTTGCCAGAAGGGGAGAATAAACCCCGAGGTTGGGAAATCGCTTTGGCTAAGAGAATCCCATTAATCGCCTCCGAAGCCAGTAAAGTCACCGCCATGCCACTTAAATTACTGGTTAAGCCCATACGGATGCGTTTAAAGGTTTCTCCCCGACTGGGACGGGTGATTCCCGGTGCTTTCAGCCTACGGGCTAAACGGGTATAACCAAAAGCCTGAAAAATACTAAATCCTAAAATTCCTAGTCCGATGAGGGCAAAGACCAAACCCCCACCAATTCCCGATGTAGGGGCCGTTGTTCCCGTCGTCCCGCGACTAAAAACTAAAATAGCGAAAAGCTGAATAATAAACGAAATTACCCATAAAACCAGTTGTGTCCAAAAGCAAATCCAGCCCGTGATACGCAGGGCAGAGGCAACTCGTTGAACCGAATTCGGAATCGGTGATGGGTCAGGTATATAAGACATTTTTATCAATCAGGCTGTAAAATCAAAACCAACGCACGAAAAACCCAAGGACTTGAATATGAAACAACCACAACCGACGACAACCCCCAACCTCAACGAACCCAAATTCGGATTCAATCAATATGCTGAACGGTTAAATGGTCGAGCCGCCATGATTGGTTTTTTAATCACCTTGGCGATTGAATATTTTAGCGGACAAGGTTTATTATCCTGGCTCGGGTTGAGTTAATACTACCAAATCGATTGATGATTGGTCATCAGTCCTCGGTTGTACCGAGTCAGGGATAATTTAGGGTACAAAGAGTCTAACTGTCGTTTTTGTAATTAACTCAAACAGGACTTACGCACCTAACCAAAGAAACCGGGTTTTTTTCCGAAAATACTTCGTTATGACCTACATATTCTCTAAAAAACCCGGTTTCTCGGGCCCCATGCGTAAGTCCTATCAAATCCAGACTAAACAAAATCCTAAGTTTCCCCCTCCGCAAAAGGGATGACCAATCACCCCAATCCTGTCAATCCCTATAAATCAAGTTAAATTAGGATTAGATGAACTTTCAAGTGAAGAAAACTATAAGATAATTCTGTCGGAGCCAACTCCGAAAGAGTTTACCGAAATTAACCCTGAAAAATTTAGAGTAAAATTGTGATGAATGCTTTATGGCCGCGTGTTCTCAGGTCTGCTTATCGTCGAGAACCGATTGTTAGTTTTGTAGTCACGGTGGGAACCGTAGATGCAGTAATTGGTGGAGTCAGTTCCAGTTTATCCTTATTAAGTTTTGGACTCTCTACCGTTGGGGTGATCTTGGTTTTGCGGTGGTGGATGGGTCAAAAGTCTAAACTAGAACAAGCCGAAACCGCCCCAGAATACGCACTTCCCCCCAGTTCGGCCCGTTCTCCCCTGCCTAGACTGACGGATAAAAAACAACGTTCTTCCTATTAAATCTATTAATAGTTAGTTAGGATTACGGAAAATGGATGTTGTGATTGCAGATGAAAGACTAAAAATCGGTGATGTCGCCCAACGAAGTGGTTTATCCGTAAAAACCGTTCGTTATTATGAACAAATTGGCTTATTAGCACCGACGGTTGAACGATCAGATTCAGGATATCGACTTTTTGAGCCGTCGGTGGTTTACCGTTTGGGATTTGTTAGACGCGCTCAAGCGTTGGGTTTAAGTTTAAATGAAATTAGAGATATTTTAGAAATTAGCGATCGCGGGGAACTTCCCTGTGAGAACGTTAAACAGCATTTAGCGCTCAAAGTTGAGGAGATTAATCACCAAATCAAAGCCTTGGAAATTCTAAAAGGCGAATTGCAACAATTACTAAACCATTGGCAAGATCATCCTTCCTCGATGCCCATAAAAACCACCATCTGCCCCAATATTCAAGCAGAATCAAGTTAACACCTGATCCCATTTCTCGGGAATAGTGTAACCCCGGCCCCTTTTTTGAAAGGGGGTTAGGGCGATCAATTCCCGGCCCCTTCACCCAAAATTGGGATCAGGATTTAGGACGGATAAAACTAATCGAATGTCTAAAAATCAAGATTTGTAAGTTGTTTGAGTCCTGTAAGCAAATACAGTTAGGATCTTGCCAAAGAACAGTTCCTACGAGCAGATCATTCGTGATCAATTTAACTTCCACCAAGTTTTTATCTTTGGTATACCCTTGAACTTTTCTAATGCTGGGTAAATCCGTATTAAATTCAGACATAAGGAGTTGTTTTTAATTCAACGTTTAAAAGGATAATAGAGAAGGAGTCAGGGATTTTCAAGTGCTTGATTAACCCTCGACGATCGTGCCCAAAGTTAAAACAACCCGCTTCAGTGGAGGAGTTCATGACCATTACATTTACCAAATATCACGGTTTAGGAAATGATTTCATCCTGATTGATAATCGTCATCAGTCCGAACCCCTGATCACCCCAGAACAAGCCATAGAAATGTGCGATCGCAATTTTGGTATTGGTGCTGACGGCGTGATATTCGCCCTGGCTGGAACCTCCAACACCGACTATACCATGCGAATTTTCAACTCCGATGGTTCGGAACCTCAAATGTGTGGAAACGGCATTCGCTGTCTGGCTAAATTCATCGCTGAACTAGAAAACCGCGATCAAATCACATCCCCAGTTAGCTACAAAATCCATACTTTAGCAGGTGTGATAACTCCCGTATTACAAGCCAACGGCCAAGTTAAAGTGGATATGGGAGTCCCGCGACTTTTAGCCCAGGAAATTCCTACAACCCTGGCCGCCGCCGAGGAAAAAGTGGTTGATGTGCCCCTACTGGTGGCCGGACACCCTTGGAACGTCACCGGTGTGAGCATGGGAAACCCCCACTGTATTACCTTTGTCGAGAATGTCGAGGAGATTAAACTCGCAGAAATCGGCCCCTTATTTGAGCATCATGCCGTTTTCCCCGAACGCACCAACACCGAATTTATTCAAGTGATTAACCGCAATTATCTCAAAATGCGGGTCTGGGAACGGGGAGCCGGAGCGACTCTGGCCTGTGGAACTGGAGCTTGTGCATCCGTAGTTGCCGGAGTTTTAACGGGAAATTGCGATTTTATTGCTACAGTGGAATTACCCGGAGGTTGTCTTGAAATTGAATGGTCAAATCAAGATCAACATTTGTATATGACCGGGCCAGCACAACGGGTGTTTACCGGAAATTATTAAGCATTAGCAATCACCGAATTTAAGACTTAAAAAGGTAAATAATATGGGTGGAGGAATTTATCTGATTCAGGATGATGATCGGCTGGTGGAAATGATGGAACAGCCCTACGATTCTGAAGACCAAATACAGGAATTATTAGAGACCTATCCTAATCTTTTAGCCGGGGATGAAATGGATCGGGTACAGACGCGCCATGGTACATCTGTACGACGATGGTTATTAATTTCCCGGGACGTAACCCTTCCTGCGGAGGAAGATAATGGGGGTCGCTGGTCAATGGATCATTTATTTCTGGATCAAGATTCTATTCCTACGCTGGTTACGGTTAAACGCAGCCGCAATGTGGAAACTCGACAAAAAATGATTGGTCAAATGTTAGATAATGCGGCAAATTTAGGATTATATTGGCCGATCGAATCAATCATTTCTCAATTTGAAGCCAATTGTCGAGAGCAAGGTCGAGATCCAGAGCAAGTATTTGAAGAATTTCTGGGCTCGGATCTGAATGAAGATGGATTTTGGCAAAAGGTTAAAACCAATTTGCAAGCGGGAAAACTGCGTTTAGTCTTTGTGGCGGATGAAATTACCAGTCCTTTAAGAAGGGTGGTAGAATTTCTGAATAAACAGACGGATTTAGTCGAAGTTTTGGCTTTAGAAATTAAACAATATGTCAGTCAAGAGGGTTTAAAAACCTTAGTTCCTCGATTAATTGGTCAAACCGCCGAAGCCCAACAAAAAAAATCTAGTGCTACGGTCGAACGACGTCGCTGGGATGAGGTTTCCTTTTTTGAAGAACTCCACCTGCGTCGAGGAGAGGATGAAACCCAAATAGCCCAAGAAATTCATAACTGGGCAAAAATTCAAGAACCGGAAATCATTATCCAATGGGGGACAGGAGATATTTATGGTGGGTTTACGGCTTTATTAAACCAAAAAGAAAAAGGTCGAAAACAGTTAAAGTTATTTACCGTTGATATTTCAGGACGTTTAGAAATTTCTTCTAATAAATATGGTTCTCAACCGCCTTTTGATCGACAAGAAAAATGGTTAGAACTCAGAAATAAATTGAGTGCGATCGGTTTATCTCTGCCTTTAGAACCCACGGAATATCGAGAACCTACATTACAGTTATCTAATTTAGAAGATAAAACCGTATTACAACAAGTTCTAAAAACCTTTGATTGGGTGATTTCGATTATTAAAGCCTGAAGGAGTCAACCCACCAAGGCCAAAAATTATCGGTGTTAGACAGAGTTAGGAATGAAAAACCAATAAGGTGACTAATTGAGCTATAGTTTACCGTATATCAAGGCTTATGGGGTTTAATTGTGCAAGTTATTTATTTTTCATTCCTAACTGTAATGCGTAGCGCTATACGTCATGATTCAGCCATAGCAATCCTATTTGAGTTTTGTTAAAACAGGATTGCTATACTTGCTGTTTTTTATGATCTTAGGTTAATGTATGATCAGAAATAATCTACATTTTAGGTTAATTTTCGCAAACAAATATCCAATGTAGTTTTTTTCTTTATATTCTTTTAATTTTTCACTAAATCAGTTATCTTTATATCAAAGATAGGGAAGTTCAGAG
>DATNRE010000680.1:0-12400 GCA_036703685.1 Candidatus Obscuribacterales bacterium | reverse complement strand
CAATTAATGTGAATGCCCCCCAATAATAGGGGTGGGAAAGATTATCATTTCCCTGTTGTACAATTTCCGGTGGTAAAGCCAGTTCACCCCGGGATGATAATAATTCTCCCCGTTGTAAACGGACATTGCCTTTTAACATTTCAATTTGAGTTTGTTGTAGGGCTTGGGCTTTAGTAGAAGTGGTTTTTAACTGTTGATAAAACTCGCTCATTAAGGCTAAAGTTCCTGTGTCACTCACATACCATAAACTCGCTAAAGCTGTTTTAACCCCCGACTGAAACGCTAATCCTGCAAATCCCAATTCCGCTTCCGTATCACCAACGGCGGTTTTACAAGCACTTAAAACTAATAATTCAATCTGAGGATTTTTCCAGTTAAATTGACCCATTTGATCGAGTTTTAGCTGTTCATTCCAAAATTGAATATAGGAATTTCCTGGTTTTCCGGGTTTAAATTCCGCATGGGTCGCTAGATGAATAATTCTATAGGGACTGAAGGATAATAGACTTCTTAAACGATCTACTGTAAACTTTTGATTCAGAAAAGATTGTCCTGGCCACTGTCCTGAATTATCCTGATTTCCAATCGGAAAAATCACCCCATTCATCCCATCGGAGTTAACAATTGTAGATAACTCAAAAGGAACCGCAGGTAAGGGGCTTTGATTTTTAAATTCTGAAGCTCCCATGGCTAAAACTAGAGCATCTTTTAGGCTTTCATAATCGAGATTCATCAAATTAAAAGCCGGAATTCGAGTCAAGGCATATTTTTCAATTAAAAACCGTTCTCCATCATGTAAAACCGCGAGGGGGAGTGTTCTTAACCCATCACCCAAACAAAACAAAATTGTATCAATCTTTTCGGCTTTTAATTCGGCTTCAAAGGGCTTAATAATCAGATCATAAAGTCGTTGAGATGATTCTAAATAAGATCGACTTTGTAAGTTTCGAGGATTGGTAATTTCCTGATATAAATTAATAGCTTCAGCTTTTAAAGTTTCGGTTTTAACATTGGGTTGAATTAAACCTAAAGGTTCTTTTCCCGGGGTAATTAAGGCTAAAACTAATCCTATGGGTTCGGGAACTACCCAGAGAACAGCGTGTTGAGTTTGGGTTTTTTGGCTGATTTCTGTGAGAATTTTGGCAATCTCGGGCGCTTGAAGTTCACTATCTGTTAAATTTCGATTAAAATAGGTTTCATAGTCCAATTCCCATTTTTTTTCCATGGTGGTAATGGGATTATTGCCGTTAATACTACGAATTAATTGTTCTTGGGAAAGTGGGACGGGTTCACTCAAAACCGGACGACCCAAGGATAATTGCTCACCGTGGACGAGACTTGACACCCAGAGTCCAATTACAACTAAACTGAATAGAACTATCGGTCTGGTTCGTCCCAGGGGTTTGTAAATTCTAGGATTCGTCAAAACTGAACCTAAATCCTTTAAAATATCTAAAAATAGCAGACAATAACGTTGTATTCTTTTCATAAGATTGAAGATGACAAAACAATGGGGGAATGAATATCAATCCTTTTTTGATCTCGATTTGCACCTGGTGGTTGTCCTCTCTAATCTAACGTCTAAATCTTGAAGTAGAATAGATGTTGACTAAACATTGATCATGAGTTTTCAAAAATCCCGTCCCTTGAGAATGGGCGGTTTTTAACCCTAGTTTAACGCTTACTGGTAATTATGACGCCTCCCTCAAATTCGGAGACACCGGAATCTAACTCTAACTTAAACCCCGTTTTACCGGAAAATCCCGAACAAAATTCTCCGAACTCTCCTCCTCCTGTCTCTAATCTTGATGCTATTTCTCAGGATATTAACTCATCGGTGATGGATGGGGTGGAGTCGGTTTCTGAATCTTTACAGTCAGATATTGAAGGTGAGGAAATTGGAAATTCCGCCGAATCTATCGCAGCAGATGATGTTAATTTGATATCTTCGGACTCGATCACTGAATTGGAAGTAGAAACGGAAAATCAGTTATCCTCTGAACCCCAAATTTCCCCACCTCAATTTTATCTTCCTGTGAGTAAAACGATAACCGATGAAGGAGATGAAATTCCCGATGAAGTTGAGATGGGTTTTTTTGACCATTTAGAGGAATTAAGACAACGGATTTTTTATTCTCTGATTGCGGTTTTTATTGGGATTATTGGTTGTTTTGCGTTTGTTAATCCGATTGTCCAGTTATTACAACGTCCCGCATCGGGGATTAAATTTGTTCAACTCGCCCCCGGAGAATATTTCTTTGTTTCTTTAAAAGTAGCGGGTTATAGTGGGTTAGTCGTGGCAACTCCGTTTATTTTATATCAAATTACCATGTTTGTTTTACCCGGATTAACGCGAAAAGAACGCCGTTTATTAGTTCCGACTTTATTGGGTTCAAGTGTATTATTTTTATTGGGTTTAGGCTTTGCTTATATTGCCTTAATTCCGGCGGCATTGAACTTTTTTGTCAGTTATGGGGCGGATGTAGTTGAACAATTCTTTTCCATTGAAAAATACTTTGAATTTGTTTTAGTATTATTATTTTGTACGGGAATCGCTTTTCAAATTCCCGTGATTCAAGCCATTTTAGGCGGATTAAAAATTGTATCTTCCCAGACAATGTTATCCGGTTGGCGATATGTTATTTTAGGTGGAGCCGTATTAGGAGCGGTGTTAACCCCATCCACTGACCCCCTCACCCAAAGTTTATTAGCTGGGGCTATATTAGGGCTTTATTTTGGCGGAATTGGGATTGTGAAAATGATTGAAAAGAGTTCAAAACCTTCTCCAGCTAAATAAAAAATAAAGCCCCATTCCCCATTACCCATTCCCCATTCCCCATTCCCCATTCCCTCTTATAACGATTGACAAAGGGCAGCTTTCCGAGAATCAAATAATTGAACAATTCCATCGGTAACAGCTTTTTTAACATCCGTATCAAAACCCGCTAAAAATTCTTCATGACTAATTTTATCTTGAAAAAATTCCTGGGCGCGGTTGCGTTGATGAATAATTTCATCAAACCCTAAACATTTGACCATATAAGTCGTTAAGGGAGAATTTTTAATATCATAGGATGAACTTTGGGTGCGTCCTTCATCTAATAACGTTAAAACCAGTTTTTCTAAGTCCGTTGTCGGTTCGTGTGGGTGGGGAATAGGGGGCAGAAAATCCACTAAAGAAACCGCAGAAAATCCTTCCGATGGCATTTCACCCATTAAAGTAGAAACCGGAATCACTCGCCCAAATCGTAAGGATAGGGCTTCTAAAAACGCAATTGTAAATAATTTACTCACCAAATAAAGCCGCCCCACCTCAATATTTTTCCTCGCCATCGCAACTAGATTATTATAGGTAGCATCATCGGGATAATCTCTAAATTGATGAAAGATAATTTCGGGTTTAATAAAATTCATAAACCCTTCCATTTTTTGCAAAGCTGTCCGATATTGATTAATAGTATAGGAACTAGAATTTTTGAGATAATGATTAGTTTCCGGTAATAAATTCCAGGTATTATCTAAAAATTTTGCTGCACTTTCATGGGCAAAACTTCCTACATCTCGATTAGAAAGTCTAATAGAACGCCTAATGGTTTCGATTAACTGATCATCGGTTAATTTTAAATTAAACCGTTCACAAACATCCTTTAAGCGTTTATATAAAATATCACTATTAGTTCCTAATTCTGTTTTTGTTCTAAAGGGAATTGTCGCTTCAATACAAGCTACTACTTGTACTAATAATTCTAAAGATAACAAATCTTCTAATACTTTACCCGCGACTAATGCACTCAAAAACTCATTCTGTCCCGTCATCGGAGACAGGGTTTGACTCGGAACAAAATCAAAGATTTGTCTAACCATCTCAAAGATTTGATCCTGGGGTAATTCCTCCGCATCACGGATGACTAAATGTACCCCCACTTGTCGCACAAAAGGAGCAATATAATAGGTCAAATTAAAATTAACACTCTGATCCACCTGCACATAGACAACATCATGGAATAAGGCCGATAAAACTTCAATCGGGTCATCTTCCCCCCCCACCTCAAAAATATGATTTGGGGTGTGAAAATAGCGCCAAGGCCCGGTCATTGTTTGTACAATCAGTTCTGCTATTTTAGCCAGTTCTGTATGATCAGTATCAATATTGAGCTTTTGCATTGCCCAAATTAGCTTTCCTAAGCACTGTTCATTGTAATCGGTGTTCATACCCATTTTTACCAATACACCTTATATACTAAAATTGAATTACTGATATTTTATTATGGCTTGAGTTTTATGGGGAGTAGTTGGTTAACCCCCTCAATTTAGATTGAAACCGAATTTAAGCTCTAACAGAGGTTTAAAATCAGCAAAATTCTGTATTAAATGTAGCACTTTGTTTAGGAACTCCCTCTGGCTATCTGTCAGTACACCTCCAATCCTACATCCTCAATCTTAGAATAGCAAATAGGACAGGATCTGGGGGCTAGGGTATTTAAGTTTTCTCTCTGGGATTTTTGGGTTATTAGAAAATTCTGCACAAGAGTTACAATAGGGTTAACAATCATTAGTTTTAGCCAAAAAGCGATTAATATTGATGGCTCAAAAACAACCCACAAAAGTATTATAATTAAACATGAAAACAGCATTTTTAGGTTTAGGAGTCATGGGTGGCTACATGAGTGCCAACCTCGCAGCATCGGGATATTCTGTTAAGGTTTGGAATCGAACCCCTGACCGTCCTGGTGTTAAAATAGCGTCGGAAGCGGGTGCTAATGTGGTTGATTCTATTCAAGAAGCCGTTACGGATGTGGATATTATTTGTACCTGTGTGGGGGATATTCCTGATGTTGAAGCCGTAATATTAGGCGAAAAAGGTATAATTAATTTTGCTAAACCTGGGGCTATTGTGATTGATTTTAGTACCATTGGTTCAGAAGCTGCCCGTCGCATTTCCCAACAGCTTGAACCTGCTAAAATTCAATTCTTAGATGCTCCGGTTTCCGGTGGTGATATTGGAGCCAAAAACGGCACATTAACTATTATGGTCGGAGGGGATCAAAACACCTTTGAAATGGTAAAACCTTTGTTAGAAACGATGGGAAAAAAAATTCGTTATTGTGGAACAGTGGGCAGTGGTCAAGGGGTAAAATTATGTAATCAAGTTTTGGCTTCTTTAAATATGGTGGGTATTTGTGAAGCCCTATTATTAGCCCAAAAACAAGGTATTGATCCGAATTTAGTCGTGGAAATTTGCAGTACCGGAGCCGCCGGATCTTGGGCTTTATCGAATTTAGGATTAAAAGTCGCCGAGGGTGATTTTGAACCCGGTTTTATGATTAAACATATCCTAAAAGACCTGAGAATTGTTCAAGAAACCTTCAATTCTGAGTCATCTTTACCCGGGATAGAATTAGCGGATCAATTATTTAAAAGGGTTAAAGAATTAGATCAAGGATTGGGTGAAAATCAAGGGACACAAGCCATGATTCGGGCGTATCAAGAAGGAGATAGTTAAGAGTTATCCCACCGTTTCATTTTTCAAAAAACACTGACTAAAACATACCCTATCTTCACAAATAGAAAAGGAAAAGCTGATTTGCTCAAGAAAACCCCATGAAAACTGAGGTTTTAAAGAAAACCAGCTTCTGAGAAATGACTTGATTTTAAGGTTTAGGCTTCGTTTAGTCTTTGGTTATTAGGTGTTTCTTGATTATTTAACAATTGATAAGCTCCAAATCCCCCTATTGTCAATAAAGCTCCTACTGCAATAACTCCTGCAACTGGTACAGTAACAGGAGCAGCCACTACAGATGTCACAGTTGTAGTAAGACCTATTAGACCACCCCAGCCACCAGCTGCCACAGTTGTCGTTACAGTTGTCGGTATCGTGGCAACAGTAATTGAACCTAACGAAGCACCGAAAGAAGATCCGGCGAAAGCAGTAACTCCTGCAATTAGTCCATTTGTCATTGAAAACCTCCTTATCTGACTACCTAAAAAACAGAACTACTCATCATTATACTCAGTATAAACATGAATTGAGTATAATCAACAACATTAGTATTACTTATTTATTATCCTTTGCAACATAAGACTTTTTTGAGAAAAAACCTGGTTTTTGATAAAGTACGATCACTGAAAAGGGCGGGCGAGTTGATAACACTTATCTGTAAACACCAGAATTTATTACAGAACCCGCCCCTACAGGCAGAAACCAGGTTTTTTAACAAACAGCTTACAACCCTAAATCCAGTTTCCAGTATTTGAGAGTTCCCGTATTCTCAGGAATAGCATCAATAACTTTTAACTGCCAATTTCCTTGGGCGGAGACATTAATAAATTGTCTCAAATACAGGGTATTTTGTAAGTTATAGGTTGTTTTTAACTGAGTTTTAACCCCTAGCGTTCGATTTTGGAGTAATACCTGATCTCCATCGGGTGCAACTAACCAAACCTCAATATCTCCCAAAAAACTATGTTCAATCTCAACCGTCACCTGAATATCCTGAATTGGACTGGTTTCTGTAATCGCAATTAAACTACTAACCCCCTTCGGGTTATTATCAGGAATTGCCAGACTTTGAGTATTTTCCTGGGAAATATTCCGAGAAATTTGTTGTTGAACCATGCGTCTATTCTGTGCCATTTGCACCGCCTTAAACGCATTCACTTTGCCATAGCCAAACCATTGAGAATAGCCATTTTTATCGTAATTTCCCATGCGAATTCCTAACTGAGGATCAGGATCGGAATCCACAATTTTATCCGCACTTTGTTCCAGAATTCGACGAACTTCCTGGGCTGTTAAGGTCGGATTCACCGATAAGACTAAAGCCGCCACCCCGGCCACCACTGGAGTCGCACTAGAAGTTCCCCCAAAATAGGCGGTAAAATCCGATTGATCATAACCCGCAGCCCCCATGCGGTCAGTGGTAAAGACCCCCAAACCGGGTAAAGTTCCCTTCAGGACTGGCGGCGTACCAATATAGCCCGTTTCCTGTAACCACATCCCCGGAGGGGCATTATTACTGGGAGCGCAGACCGAAATCCCCACTCCCCAATTACTATAAGCAGATTTCTTGCCTAAACTGGTAGAAGCAGAAACCGTAATCACATCGGGATGAACCGCAAATCCCGCCAACCATTTCACCCGACCGTTAATAATATCATTCGGCCAACCGGATTCATCGAGCATTCCATTCACCGGACGATTGGCGTTTCCCGCCGCAAAAATCACCACACACCCTTTGCCCTTTCGACCCTGGGTTACAGCTTTACTAATCGCTGCTTTTTGTCGGGCTGAGAGGGGAAAATAAATCGCACTGGCCCCCCAACTACAGGAAATCACCGCCGCCCCCTTATCAATCGCCCAATTAAAAATCTGTTCCACCGATTCATCGTCTAAAAATCCCGTTGTCCGAATTGGCATTAGGGCACAACCCGGAGCCACCCCGACAATTCCGGCGCCGTTTTCTTCCGCTACGGCTACCCCCGCACAGGCGGTTCCGTGATTATCCGTAGGGGCGTCTGGCAGGGGAATACTATCTCGACCTTTTAAGTCTAAGGGGGCAACAATTTTACCGACTCCTTGGAAATCCGGGTGATTAATGTCTACAGAATCATCACTAATCGCCACTACCACAGAACGAACACCCCGGGTAATATCCCAGGCTTTTTCACTAGAAATATGGGAACCGGGGGCGAGTTGGTTTCCCCCATTATGGTTGAGATACCATTGTTTACTATATAAAGAATCCCGAGGAACATAATAGGGCTGACTTCTAATCACAATATTGGGTTCAGCCAGTAAAACTTAAGGATTACGGGTTAAACGATTGGTGATTTTCAGAGGATTCTCAGAGGAATTAGGCGTCATTTCATAAACAAACGCATTCGATAAACTATCGATGGGTTTTAACTCTTTTAAGCCAAATTCTGAAGCAATAGATTCTCGGGTTGACGGCTCAATTTCTTCTTTAAATTGAATGGTAAGCTGATTCGTTAAATAGACAACGGAGCTAGGATCGTTATCGAGTTGGTAAACATGACTGGCAAAGGCAATATTGTCAGAAGTCCGCGCTAATTTCATCGCTTCATCCAGTTGATTAGACTCAACTTGTACCTCCTCCAAAGAAGGGGGAACACTGCTGGCGTGTTGCATCGGAATTGGCGGTTGGGGTAAGTCTTTGATTTGGGTGTTAGGAGAGGATAGTTTGACGGTAAAGCGGTCAGGGACTTTATTTAGGATTAATTCTTCGCCCCCCCGTTGCAAAACAAAGCCGATACTGCTGTCAGGAACGCCAATGCCCTGATAGTTTTGTTGGGGAACGTTTGATGAGTCAACTGATGATGTCATATTTAATCTATCCTTTCTCCTTAAAAGTTTAAATCTTGATTCAGAATGTTCAGATCGATTTATGCTCAACGGTGTGGGAGAAAATCCATCGATTCATGATCCCCACCCCTGACAAAAAATATAACCCGTATCGGTCTCGGGGTGGATCAGGTTATTGGTACAGTATGGGATTGATCAAGATCAATGATAAGATCCGTGAAGTTTAATGTTTTTTTTTATCGCGTTCGCGAAATTGAGTCATGGTATCCTCTGGAACTGTTAGCTTCCTTCGACTTACAGCTTATCTATCTATCCCCTTGATGGTGGCTTGGGGTGTCTTGTTGCCGTTTCGGATTAATGCTCAAGAATCTTCTCCAACTGTCGCCCAGGGGAATGTACAGATGGGGGATGAAACAGCAACACCAGATGCCCAGCCCTCGGGGGATTTGGCGCCTCTGAATCCTAATGATATTCGTCCTTTGTCCTTAGATAGCAGTTTTTTGAGTATTGAGGGCGGAAAACGGCTAATGCAAGAAGCTGATGGCGCCGTTGCCCGTGAAAATTATCCCGAGGCGGAAAAAAAATTTCAAGAAGCTCGTCAAGTTTTTAACCAGTTATCTAATTTTTATCAACAGTTAGCGGGTAGTTTTTCTGGGGTTGATAACAGAATTGCCGATGGTTTTCGGAATTCAGCCCGGGACACAGCACAAATGCGCGATACCGCTACCTATCAGTTAGCCCTACTCCACCGAGCTAAAAATCAACCGGAATTGGCTGTCCCTCTGTTAATTCAAATTATCCGCTCCCAAGCCCCCACCCGGGACTTAGGCAAAAAAGCTTATCAACAATTACTAGAATTAGGATTTGTGACTGACCCCTTCCCACGGGCGGGTGGCACATCGACTCCACCCACTGCTGCGGAATAAGAGAGCAGGGGAGGCAGGGGGAGCAGGGGAGGCAGGGGAGGCAGGGGAGTAAGGGAGAGGCAGGGGGAGTAAGGGAGAGGCAGGAGAAATTATGAACTTCTGACTTCTGACTCCTGTTTACTCTAAAATATTTGAAATACTATGGTTTGGGAATGGCGATGATTACACTCAATCAAGTTGAAGCGATGATTAAGTCAGAATTACCGAATGCGGTGGTTCAAGTTCAAGATTTGGGCGGGGGTGACCATTTACAAGCCATTGTGGTATCGGCTGAATTTGAAGGCAAGACTTTAGTTAAACAACACCAAATGGTTTACAAAGCTGTTAAGGAAGCTATGGCAACCGAAGCTATTCACGCTTTAGCCCTGAAGACCTACACCCCGCAAGAGTGGCAAAAAGCCAGCACTGAATTTTGATCTAGCTTAATGCCCAAATTCTCGGAAATCAGTTAGACTCAAATCTGGGATTCTATGATCGTTTTGCCGATCACTTAACCTATCCAAACCTACCTCATTTTATTAATCAACCATGACAACAGACGCACAGAAAAAAATTGAAGATCTGATCACGAAAAACAAAATCTTTGTTTTTATGAAAGGAACAAAGCTCATGCCAATGTGCGGTTTTTCTAATAATGTTGTGCAGATTTTAAATAGTTTGGGGGTTCCTTTTGAAACCCTAGATGTTTTAGAAGATTATGAAATTCGCCAAGGGATTAAAGAGTATTCCAACTGGCCAACGATTCCCCAGGTCTATATCAATGGTGAGTTTATTGGCGGTTCTGATGTGCTGATTGAAATGTATCAAAAAGGTGAGTTACAGCAACTTGTAGAAGTGGCTTTTGCTTCATAAAAGGGGTTTGGGGTTTTGGGTATAGATAGGGTTGGGGTTGAAGTTGATTCCTCCCTAACCCTCTATCCCGTTTTCCCCTATTCCCAACCCTTTCGGTGAATTTTTCAGTTAATAATAATCGACTTGACGTTGAGGCATCGGCATTTCAAAATTTGAGGGGTCGTAAATGTAGCGAGTCGCTTCTTCCTCCAAACGACTGATTAAATAGGGTTCTAAATTATTCGTGTGTCTGAGGGCGGCTAGGTAACCGTCTAAATATAACCTGAGATCATCATAACGATAACCTCGGTTCCACATCTCGACGAGGGCGTCGGTGAGTTTCTGATAATGGCGAATCGTTAAGGTGTCCTGAAGCATGGTTTGAATGGGGGTTAAGGGGTGATTAATTGATGGACTTACAAGGTCAGGCCGGATTACGGGAGTAATACTTGTCTATCTTTATGTTAACTCTTTCTATCTTAACTTTCAGATCGAAATTACCTCCGTTGGCTTTTATACTTTTAATAGAATCAGGTGATTAGTAAGTAACAGTAGCTACAAAATCAGAGAGATTACCCTGTTACGCTTGAACTCAATATTGAAGAAGGAAGCTCGCATTCGTGGGATCTGTTTGTATATCAATTATCGAGGGAAACCCGCATTTACGGTCGCTCTTGGGTTGGCATTTACAGCACGTCGGTTATTTGGTTCATCAGGCTGCTGATTTGCACAGTGCAAGGGATATCTTCTATGCTCACCAACCCAATTTAGTGATTTTGGATGCTGAATTACCAGAGGGAAATAGTTTAGAATTTTGCCAATGGCTTCAGCAGCAACGACAATCTTTAATTCTGATGTTATCGGCTCGCACTACGGAATCGGATATTGTCCGAGGCTTGAGGGCGGGGGCTGATGACTATTTAGCGAAACCTTTTGGAATGCAAGAGTTTTTGGCGAGGACAGAATCCTTGATGCGTCGCAGTCGCACCATTGTTCCGCCTACAACCTTGGATTATGGCTCTCTCAAAATTGACTTAGTACAGCGTCGTGTGCGGTTACAGAGTCAGTTGATTGAACTCACTCCCCAGGAATATAGTCTGCTCTATGTTCTCGCTCAAGCCTGTGGTGAACCTTTGACCCGTTCAGAACTTTTGCGACGAGCTTGGCCAGATGCCATTGATAATCCCCGCACGATTGACACCCATGTTCTTTCGTTACGGAAAAAGTTAGAAACTGACCCCCGCCAACCGAATTTAATCCAAACCGTTCGGAATATTGGCTATCGTCTCAATTTAGAAATTCTGAAAGCGGAAACGGTTCGCACCGTTAGACTTAATGGTAAATATCCACCCATTCGCGGGGTGAAAACAGAGAGTAGTGCTTGATCTGATGGAGATCGGGGAATAATCAAAATCTAATCCTTTATTTTAATTATTCCCTGTTTTCACGGCATTATGTCAATTCAGCGTGAGGGCGGTGGAAATTGTCCAAATATCTACTAAGCCTAGTAATAAACTACAGCCCAATAAAATAAAATACATCCAGGGTTGAGCCAACGGACGGACATCGGTTGTATCAATTCCGGTTTTTTCTTGGACAATTCCTACAAACTTGGCAAACCCAGCCATTCGCATCGGCAATAAATAGCCTTCTCCCGTCTGACTGACGAAATAATAAACCAGTCCTCCTTGTCCGGTGGTTCTGGGTTTCAAGGCTTTGATCTGATTCCAGGGTAATGACCAACCCCGACGGAATATCAGAGTAAACCAAGAAATATAACTCACTTTAATTCCTTTGTTATCCACGATTACTCTTTCTGTTAAAAGTGCTAATAAGGCGATCGCTCCGATCCCAATTCCCAACCAAAGTACCATCGGAGGAACGGGAAAATTGACAGCTTTTGACAAAAAAGGTATAAGTAGGTGGGCGAGAATATCCCACCATCCCAGTGTAGCTGAAAGCTATTTACAGCAATAGTTTACCCTATCTACATAGTTTGGTTTAATTACGCCTACCTACTTATTTACCGTTTAAATCTACTGATTTTGAGGTTGAAAAGAATGAAAGATTTAATAATGGGTTATGCAACAAACTGCAAATTTAGTGATTTCTACAGGTTTGTTACCTCAATTCGTCAGCATTGTCATCCAGATAAAGTTGATATTGTTGTATTTATTAATGCTTTGGCGGATGAATTCGCAAAGGTAGCTTTGGAAAAAAATATCACGCTTATACCAGTTGAAAATGTGTGGAAGTGGGTAACTAACTCAAAGATATTGAATCTTATTTATCATATAAAAATGGTGGGACTCAAAGTTTT
>DATNRE010000679.1:0-8435 GCA_036703685.1 Candidatus Obscuribacterales bacterium | reverse complement strand
ATTGTACCCCCACTTCAATTAAGTAACGAGCGTCAATTCCTTGGGCGGTAACTTCTTCTAAATTAGTTAATTTAGTTCCATTGATCCACTCCATGGTGAGAACCCGTCGCCCGGTATAACCCCAATAAATTCTAGGCACATAAATATCAGGAATATTTCCGTAAAGTTGTCTAAATCTTTCCGCATTTCTGCCTTCATGGTTGTAGTCCATTTCTTCATAAATTCTTTCCCCAAATTCATCCATGATCGCGACTAAATCACTGCGGATAAATTTAAACCTTTTCTTTGCCCATTGGGCTAGGGTTCGTAAAATATAAATATCCAGGGCAATACTTTCAGATAAACCCGGACGTTGGACTTTGACCGCGACGGTTTCTCCGGTTTTTAATTTACCTTTATAAACCTGTCCCAAAGAAGCCGCAGCTAGGGGATCAGCACTTAATTCTGCATAGATATTATCGGGGTGATCGCCTAATTCTTCTTGAATAAATTGATAGGCAATTTCATTGGAAAAGGGAGGAAGTTGATCTTGTAATTTGGTTAATTCGTCTAAATATAAAGTAGGCATGACGTCGGGCCGGGTGGATAGGGCCTGTCCGACTTTAATAAAGGCTGGGCCAAGTTCCGTTAAGGTCTTTCGCAGTTGAATTGCCCGTTTTTTCTCGGCCTTAACTTTTTTTCCCTGTTTGCCATCGAACCATAATCCCAAGGCGAAGGAGCCGAATTTCCAAATAATACTGAATAAACGTCCCCAGACTTGGAACACTCGGGAACGGTAATAGTCGGCAATGGCCACGGGATCATAGCGTACCGTCGGTTGATCCGATTCCTTGTGGATGCTTTCCTCTGACCGGGGATGATGTTCGTCCATGGGCTTTGAGGAAACATCAATGGTGGCAGGGGAAAATGATCCGTTCGGTTCGAGTTGGGTAATAGTCATGGGGTGAATCTAAATCAAGCCGGGGCTGAGTTTTGAATTTATATTAACTATTGTAACAACATTCCTATCAGTCATCGGTCATCAGTTGTAGGGATGGGTTCTTTTAGATCTTTGTTAATCAATTAAATCTTAATCAACCCGCCCGTACCAGTTGTTAAAGACATTCCCAAAGTAGAACATCTCAATCTAGGGAACAGGGAACAGGGAACAGGGAACAGGGAACAGGGAACAGGGAACAGGGAATTGGGATTAAAAGTGTCCTAACTGTAATGCCTAGGGCTAGAGATTTTCTGTTTCTGGGTTGGGGGCGAGGCGCTGGCAAATATTCAATAAATGGAGACGGGTACTCACGGGAAGACGGGGCAGGGGGGCTTCCAGATTTGGCCAGGTGGGTAAATCAAAGCAGGGACAGCAAGCGGGGGGAATTCCGGCAACTTTTACTGGAACCAGCAGGGAACACCGCCCACAGGATTCGATTTCCCATTGGGAGGAGAGAAGGTCTTCAATGGTTTGCTCGGTTCCCTCTAAATAGCATTCTCCCGACTCAGAGGAGAGAATTTCAGTCCAGCATTCCTCAAACTGTCGGCTATACCTTTCTCCCTGAACCACCGGTTGCGGTAGGCGGGAGTCTGCGCCGTTGCGAATGAATACTTTTTTTCCTAACTGAAACCAGTGGGCTAAATATTGTTTAACTTGATCTGGGGAAGCCATGATTTTAATTTTTTGAGGTTTTAACAGCTAAATTTAAAGGCTAGGGATCGGAACTTGAAGTTAAAATTAAATCAAATCAACTATTCTATATTTCCTGAGTTAAATTGTATCGGTTAAAGTCCCCTGAAACTTAGGTTTAAATCTATATTAATTCTAAAGTTTTATTGAAAATAAAATTAATACTTGGCAATCATTATCTAGGAAGTTAGCTCCGTTTAATATTGATGGGATAGCTATATTAAAATTCATTAAATTTAGGTTGGATTGGTATATTATAGCACAGAATTATGAATGGGGATCAAAATATTTATCAAAAAATATAACAATTTTTATTAATCTTTGTTAAGATTCACAAAAACGGATTTTTATGTTTTAAATATTCATTCATTTTTAAAATAATTATATTCATGATCGTTTTTTGATCGAAAAAAATAACAATCAATTATTTTTAATGATCAATAATTGATTCTCAATAAAATTCCCTATAAATTTATTCTGTGCAAGGATTTTGAACCCGAAATCTTAAAAGTTGTTAATAAATTAGAGATTTAGTCCCCTTCCCCGATACACTCAATAAGCAGATCAGTCCAGAAGTCCCAAGCTATTATGTCTAGTACAATCTCGCAAGCTTCAAATTCCGAGCCAACAACCCCGATAACCCGCCATCAAATTGTCATTGTCGGGGGAGGAGCCGGAGGAATTACCGTCGCCGCCCAACTGATGCGGAAAAATTCCAACCTCGATATTGCTATTATTGAACCCTCGGAGCAACATTACTATCAACCCGCTTGGACGTTAGTGGGGGGAGGAGCTTATAAAATTGAAGATACAATTAAGGATGAAAAAGACTGTATTCCCCCGGGTGTCAAGTGGATTAAAGCCTATGCGGATAAATTTGACCCCGAAAATAATTTAGTCATTACAAAAGACGGTCAACGGATTAATTATGAATATTTAGTAGTTTGTCCGGGGATTCAAATTGATTGGCATTTAATCGAAGGATTAAAAGACGCCATTGGTAAAAATGGTGTCACCAGTAATTATGCCCTGGAATATGCCCCCTATACTTGGGAATTGTTGAAAAATTTCAAAGGCGGAAATGCAATTTTTACCTTTCCATCCACACCGATTAAATGTGGCGGAGCCCCCCAAAAAATTATGTATTTAGCCGATGATACCTTCCGCAATAATGGGGTACGGGAAAAAAGTCAGGTGATGTATTGTACGGCGGTCGCTAAAATGTTCCCCATTCCGGGCTATTGTGAAGCCTTAGAAAAAATAGTGCAACGCCGGAATATTCAGGCAAATTATAAACATAATCTCAAAGCAATTAGACCGGAAACAAAGGAAGCAATTTTTACGGTGACAACGGATAACGGTGTAGAAGAAGTCAGTATTAAGTATGATTTTATTCACGTCACACCGCCCATGAGTTCCCCTGATTTTATTAAGAATAGTCCCTTAGCGGTGCAACCTGGGGGATGGGTAGATGTGAATAAAACCACGTTACAACATAATGTTTATCCGAATGTTTTTGCATTAGGAGATGCGTCTTCTTTACCAACTTCTAAAACGGCGGCGGCAATTCGGAAACAAGCGCCTGCTTTAGTCGAAAATCTCTATAGTTTAATTCATGCTCAAAAGCTAACGGGAAGTTATGATGGTTATACCTGCTGTCCGTTAATTACGGGTTATGGAAAAACGATTATGGCGGAGTTTACCTACGAGAATAAACCGGATTCTAGTTTTCCTTTTGATCCTACCGAAGAACGTTATAGTATGTGGTTAGCCAAGCGTTATATTTTACCTTGGTTATATTGGAATCGGATGTTAAAAGGCGCGCCCTTTGAAGCGGAGCGTTTGAAGAAGTTAACCGGGAAATAATCGTTGAGGAGCCGGGTTTTTCTGGAAAATCCGGTTTCTATTTTTGTAGTAAGCCCGACCGGGCTTAATCCCCAGTAGTTTATAACCTTCTGATTAACTGCTTATTATTCATCAATATTATTTTTAGATTCTTCACCGTTTAAATTAGATGGAAAATGGAGTTGAAGGTTAATATCAATTGAAATAGTATTTTCTTTTAAAAAATCAACATTAACTATTTTAATCAAAGTTTCTTGAGGTAATGAATTATTGAATAAGTTTTCTCCAGAAGACAAATTTTTATAACCTGCATCATTTAACCAATTGCAAATATTACGCCAATTTCCTACTTCTGAGGGAACATCTAAAAGATTTTTTAAATAAGGATATAACGTTTTACAGAGGTAAACTTCCACACTTTTAGGACTTTGAAATAGTTTTTTGGCAATTTCCGCCGGACTATAACCACACAATAGTCCCCTCAGATAAAGCTTTTCCGTTTCCGTTAACCCCTGTCGAGAACGGGGTGACAATAGCCGTTTTACCGCTTCTAGGTCTTGATACAGTTTTTGTAAATCCCAAAAGTTACTAGCCTCAGTAAACATCTCATCTTTAGTATTCATAGTAAGTCTGGGTAGTTTGACTAACGTAAGCATAGCGTAAAATACTAGCTTTTGTTAGTTGTGTAATAGTTTAGGCTGGTATATTCTGAAACTAACACGCTAAAACATTAATTGTCGAGAAAACCCTAAAAATAAAAGCCAATTCCCTATGAAAAGGCAGTTTTTAGCATGGAAAAAATATGAGTTGATCCACCAGTCAAAATATTAACTTTTGTAACCCATACTGAGGTTTGGCGTAAAAGTCGCTACTAGCCATCGATAGCAGAAATAATACATTTCAATTTTGAACGTTTGATTAGTTTTTTACCTAACCATAGAACCTATCATGTTGGAAGTTAATCCTAACCCTACATCAGCCAACGCTATCACATCTTTAGCGGAGACTAACACCTTTTTAGCAGAACAGGTGATGCCCAAAGTCTATCAGCAACTCCAACTGTTTGCTAGTGATCCCACTTTCGTTGAACAACTAAAACTACCTTTTGGCGACACTTGGGATACCCAGAAGGCAGAAACCTTAGCCACAGAATGGCTTACAGGAAATTTTAGCACCCTAGCGCCGATTAAAATTGTCACTTCAGCCGATATTAAGGGGTCTTCTGGCGCGTTTGCGGATGCCACGAATCAAATTTACTTGGCTGAAGATATTTTGACGGGTAGCAACGTTAATCAGGCTGTGAGTGTAGTCTTGGAAGAAATTGGACATTCTCTTGATCCTCGACTTAATTCTAGCGATTCTCTTGGGGATGAAGGAGAAATTTTTGCCAATATTGTTCAAGGTAAAGTATTGAGTCCTGAACAAATTCAAACGTTAAAGAGTGAGGATGATCACGCCACTATAACGATAGATGGAAAAATTCTTTCAGTTGAGTTTGATGATGACGCTTATGATTATTATTCTCAAAACTGGGGGGGTGAAATTTTTGATTGGACAACAACAGGAGAAAAAGAAAGTAAAGGATGGTATCCATTTACTCGAAATGATCAAAGTTCTGTTACTACAAGAAATAGTATTTCTCGAAATTGGGGTAGTAGCTCACCCAGCGATGTAGGTTCCGATTACTTTGGAGTTAATTTATACACTATAACAAATTTTGAGGCAGGTAATACCTACAATTTCTCAGTCACAGCAGATGATTTTTATCGAGTAGGTGTTATTCCAGTTAACACTGATCAATCTAGTCAATGGATTAACATCAGTGGTCAAGATTGGAACTGGTTAAATGATGCTAACAATGGCAAACAATATACTTTTACTCCAACAATTAGTGGTGAATATTGGGTCTATGCTGGATATGCAGAAGCAGAAAATACTGCCAATTTTAATATTTCTTGGACTACAAATGTTAATTCTAACCCAATAAATCCAACACCTTCTCCCTCTTCTACAGATGGTCTTGAATCAGAAGAGGTAAAACTTTATAATTTAGTGAACGAGTACCGCGCTCAAAATGGACTTCCTCCTATAGCTGTGTCTAAAGCATTGACAACTGTTGCCAATCGTCATGTTGTTGATTTAGGGGAAAATATTGGTCAGGTTACTCATGCTTGGAGTGACGCTGCTTATGATTCTAATGACTCTACTACCTGGCCTAATATGTGGGGGGCACCTGAAAGACTCAACACAGGTTATTCTGGTTACGGCTATGAAGTTGTAACAGGTTATTCTGGTTTTAATAGTCCTATCATGAGTGCAGAAGAAGCTCTCACCTCATGGAAAAATAGCCCTCCACACAATTCAGTTATCTTAAATCAAGGGATTTGGTCAGACAGACCCTGGGGTGCAATAGGTGTGGGTTTATATGAAGGATATGGAGCTTTATGGTTTGGAGAAGAAGTTGATCCCACTGGTCAACCGTTGGTCAGCTAAATGATCATTCAGTCATAATCCGAATCCTTTAGTAATCTTTAGCTCAATCTTTGAATAACTATGGCACTACAACCAAGCACTCAAAACGGTACATCTTTCTTAGTTGGAGATAATACCGCAGAATCAATTATTTTATCTTCTGGACAACTTAGTAATTACCCCGGTGGTTTATTAGCGCTGGATGGTAATGATACCGTTATTGGTTCAGAAAATAGTGAATTTATTAATGGAAATACGGGTTCAGATTCCTTAATTGGAAATGGAGGAATTGATACCCTCAGAGGTGGCAAACAAGATGATATTCTCGATGGAGGAAATGGGAATGATTTCTTAGCTGGAGATTTAGATCAAGATATTGTTAGGGGGGGAGACGGTAACGATAGTTTGTATGGGGGAAGAAATAGTGATCAATTGTTTGGAGATGCCGGGGATGATATTCTTTCAGGAGACAAAGATAACGATACATTAACGGGAGGAACGGGACAAGATACCTTTGTTTTAGTTACAGATGGCGGTTTAGATGTAATTACTGATTTTGAAAATAACATTGATATTATTAAATTGCCTGACGGCGTGACATTTAATGATATTCTGTTGCAATCTTCCTCATCTAATACTCTAATTATTGTTCAAAGTACAGGAGAACAATTAGCCCAAATTAATAATATTTCTGTTAGTAATTTGACGGCGGCTAGTTTTGGGGAAACAACTACAAATGTAATTTCTAATGTTCCTGGTATTCCTACTATTCCAGTTTCTAGCAACAGTTTATAATCTTTTTCCCTGGTTGTACCAGGGAACGTAGTAAGCCCTTCAGGGCTTAATCCCCGGTGGTTTATAACCTTTTCATTAACCGCTTATTATTCATCAAGATTCTAGGCTCTGCCTCCGGTTAAGAGCAGGCGGAGCCTGCAAAATAAGATGCGCTGAAGCGCAACAACGGGGTAATTTATAGGTGGTTTTGGATGATTTTTGCTGTTTCTTTTCCGGTTTTTTCCCAACTAAATTGTTTAACTTGTGCTAATCCTAATTGTCTTAAATGCGATCGCATTTCTGTATTATTAGCTAGGGTTTCCATTGCTTCTGTTAATTCTTCTACTTGATAAGGATTAACATATAATGCCGCCTTTCCCCCCACTTCCGGTAAGGAAGATAGGTTAGAGGTGATAACCGGAGTTCCGCAAGCCATCGCTTCTAAAACCGGGAAACCAAACCCCTCCCAAAGACTGGGAAAAACAACAGCAATGGCTTGATTAATTATTATGGTTAATTCATCGGTTGGAACATAATTTAAAAACTTTACTTGTTGAGTTAATTCTAACTCTTGAACTTGCCTTTTCAGTTCCGGGGTATAGGTTTCATCTGTTGGGCCAGCTAACCATAATTCATAGTCTGATGATTTTTTTAACCCGGCAAAAGCACTAATTAATCGAGAGACATTTTTATGAGCATCATGACGACCAATATAGAGAAAATAATTATGGGTTGGTAGGTCTAAAAATTGAAATTGTTGTGGGTTGTAGGCGAGGGGAATGGGTGTGATTTTGTGTTCTGGAATGTTGAAAAATTCGATTAAATCTTGAGCCGTTGCGATAGAATTACAGATAATATGTTCGGCTTGAGATAATACCAAGGGAATATAATATTTAAAATAAGCTGTTAACCGAGAACCTCGCCTGGGAAACCTTAACGGAATTAAATCATGAGCCATGACAATAGACCGACATCCCGAATATAAAGGGGCTTCTGGAACTGGAGAAAATATCAAATTTCCCTTTAATTGCTGATAAATATTAGGGAGTTTAAATTGTGTCCAAAGTAGCCGTCTAAGATGTCCCTTTGTTCCTTGGTCGGGGGTCATATTATTGGGGATAGAATAGCCAGAATAATCGGATGTTTCCTGAGCAGTTAATAAGGTGGGTTGCAGAGGTTTTAAAGCGGGTAAAATATGACTGGCATAAATAGATATTCCCGTAGGTTTAGGAATTAAAAAGGATAAATTAATCAGGAGTGAATTACTCATACAAAATATATAATTAAAAATTTTACTAAACCTATAATAGCTTATTTCTGGTTTTTTTAATAATAAAATTTATAACCCCTTTAAGTTTATACCAAGATTTTTTGGGAGTAATTGAGAGCGTCATTAAACTAATAATACTTATTCTAAATAGCCAATAAAATAGAATAACTTTACTGGTATGTTTATCAAGAGTGAGGAGGTAACTATAAATACTATATTGAAGTTTAAGGTTAGGGTTTCTCTGGGTAATAGATGAAGTTTGATGAAATACTTGAATTTGTGCAGTAATCCCAATTTGATGTCCTTGGTTTCGATACCTTAAACAGAAATCAAAATCTTCATAATAGAGAAAATAGTTGGGATCAAATTGAGGACATTCTCTAAAGTTTTTTAAATTAATTAATA
>DATNRE010000678.1:0-2066 GCA_036703685.1 Candidatus Obscuribacterales bacterium | reverse complement strand
GGTATACCCTCTCGACTTGGTTTTTTAGAATTAACCGAGGCTGTTATAGAGCGCGTTCGCAAGCGTTGTCCCAAGGCATTCACTAAAGACAGAATAGGCAATTTCCTCAAGCGCCATGAGTCCACAGAAACCACTATCACCCCCGGTAATTTTTGGCTATTTGTTGCAGAATCACCCCTAATTCCGGTCGGGTTAGCTGAAGGGGAGAAGAAAGCCGCGGCTTTATTGTCTATTGGGATTGTGGCTATCTCAATCCCAGGAACAAGAATGGGATATCGCCGAACCCGTGATGGTTTAGCATTGCATCCTGACTTGGCTCTGTTTGCTCAAGCCGGCCGGGAGATAACGTTTTATTTTGATTCAGATGTTAAGCCGTCTACTTGTAAGAATACAGAATCGGCGATCGCTAATACCGGACGGCTTCTACTCAAAGAAAACTGCAAAGTTTCAGTAGTTACTATCCCATTACTTGACGGTTCTAAGGGTGCTATTGACGATTATCTATATAAGTTTGGCTCAGATAGTTTCAATGACTTACAGCCCCAATCATTCATAAAATGGGAGTACGGGATTGAACGTAAATATCTAATAACCCGCCCCCCGGATATGGTAGTTAATACTAATAAGATGGGGCGAGATGTTGACATTAATAAGCTGCCAAAACGCGGGTTATTAGCCATTGGTGGTAATAAGGCTGTAGGAAAAACTGAGTTAGTTGAAATACTGACACGGGGGGAAGATAAGGCTATTCTTGCTAATGTTCACCGAGTGTTTTTAGGTCGGGGAATAGCTGTCAGGTTAAATGCTGATTATCGTGATGATTTAGAGCGAGTCACTAATAAGAAAAAAACTTACCACTTGAATGAAGCCGGGGAATACTCAGACAGGTTAGTAGCTTGTTCGGAGGGATTAATCGCGCTCTATTCCACTATCAGAAGTCAGTTTATAGAATCCCCCAAGCTCAAGGTTTTAGTTATTGACGAAGTGGATCAAGTTATTATTAGTCTGTTAACTTCTGATACTTGCAACAAAAATGGGAACCGTAGCACTCTACTATCAATCTATGAAGAAACAATAAAAGCCGCCGATTTAATTATCTTAGCTAGTGCTGATGTTTCCGACGTTGAGATAAACTATATTTTATCTGTCAGAAATAAAGGGTTAGAATCCAGTGCTATCAATAACTTCCCAGTATTTTACCTCAAAAATGAGTATGTTTCTAAGGGTTATAACACCTACTTTGTAGGACATAAGGAGGAGTTGATCAAAGCCCTTTGTGGCGAGATTCACTCCGATGGTTGTCCTTGGGTTTTGTTTGATAGCAGAGAATATTCTGAACAAGTTTATAATCTAGTTTGTGATGATGTAGCACCAATATTGAAACCGGGGCAGAAATTGCTATTAATTAATAGCCATAACTCCGATGAACCGGAGCAGGTCGAGTTTATTAAGATGATGTCAAAACCTGGGAACACAGAAGAAAAAATACAGTTTTTGAAACAATACCGGGGCGTGTTTGTTACTCAATCCCTCTGGACTTCCCTATCAATTGAAGTTCCACATTTTACATCAGTCTATGCTTTTATAACCTGTGGTATCAGTCCCGATTGGGATATCTCCCAAGGCTTAAGCCGTGTTCGTAGCTTGGTTAATCGTTACATTTATTGCGAAAAACGGGGTAGACAACACAAGACTTTACACGGCTATTATGCCAACCAAATTAAGAAAAATTTAAAGTTGGGTGTTGAAATAAATAATCGGGTAATTCGTAGTAGTTTAACGGCTGCTGATCCGATGATTAATTACAATTGGGAATGGGACGAAAACCCCAACATTGAAGCTTATTGTCAGTACACAGCAAGGCAAAATAGGAGCGCTGCTAATTTAGAGGAGCGGCTCAAAGCTCGGCTTGAATACGAAGGCAATACTATCCTACCTTACGAATATTGCTATCTCGATGATATAGCAGAATTGAAGGCAGAAATGAAAGCCAAACGGGCAGAAACCAAGGCAGAAAAGCAAGAGCGGATATTATTTAATACTAAGGTAATTTCCGATGATGATGC
>DATNRE010000677.1:0-12108 GCA_036703685.1 Candidatus Obscuribacterales bacterium | reverse complement strand
GGAAAATGCCAGTTTAGTGATTGTTCCCATCGTGATGAACCGAATTGTATTGTCCGGGGTGACTGGGAACGTTATCCGATTTATTTAGAGTTTGTAGAAGCAGCGATCGCCTATCAAGAAACCCTTCAACAACAACCTGATCTTGAAACTAATGTTAAATCTAAAACTAAATCCGGTGGTAAACAACAG
Organism: Candidatus Obscuribacterales bacterium; assembly: GCA_036703685.1. GTDB lineage: Bacteria > Cyanobacteriota > Cyanobacteriia > Cyanobacteriales > Microcoleaceae > Planktothrix. The sequence continues at coordinate 11,919 of DATNRE010000677.1, read as the reverse complement.
TTAGAACCCAAATTAGCCAGTAAAAAATATCGTCGTTCTTCCCGTCGTTTTCAACATCAAACTTTGCAAGATTTATGTGAAGATTTCAAGGATGATGATTAGCGATCGCAGCCCGATACCAACGCTTCGGTAAGGGTGCGGATCTTTTTGTTCAACAATTGACAATGTACAATGTACAATGGACAATGGACAGTTAACAATTACCTCTCCCTAAAGTGAGAGGATTGACAATCAGGAAAAATTGTTAATTTTTTCCTCTTAAAAAAGGAGGTTTTCAACCTAATTAACTAATTGTCAATTGTTAATTATCAATTGTCAACTGATAAAAATAGAACCCATTATTAAACTTAAAAATCATGTTAGCCAGGGTTTGGAGTGCCTCTATTCTTGGAATTGATGCGGTTAAGGTCGGGGTGGAAGTTGATATTTCCGGGGGACTGCCTAAAATTATGGTATTGGGACTTCCCGATGCGGCGGTTCAGGAATCCCGAGAACGGGTAAAAGCGACTTTAAAAAATGCTGGATATGCTTTTCCGATGCGAAATATTGTAATTAATTTAACTCCGGCGGATTTACGCAAAGAAGGGCCGAGTTTTGACCTACCAATTAGTATTGGGATTTTAGCCGCATCAGAACAAATTAAGGCTGATTTATTGGGTGATTTTTTATTTTTAGGAGAGGTGAGTTTAGACGGCGGATTAAGGCCTGTTTCTGGGGTACTTCCGATCGCCGTAGCAGCCCAAAAAATGGGAATTACCGGATTAGTTGTTCCTGAAGATAATGTTCAAGAAGCAGCCGTTGTGCAGGGATTATCGGTGTATGGATTTAAACGTTTATTGGATGTTACCGATTTTTTAAATCATCCCAGTGCTTATCAACCGGTGCAATTAACCGCATCGGATTTATTATCTCAAAAAACAACAATTGGCTTAGATTTAAGTGAAGTGAAAGGACAAGCTCACGCTAGACGAGCCTTAGAAATTGCGGCTACCGGAGGACATAATTTAATTTTTGTCGGGCCGCCTGGGAGTGGAAAAACTATGTTAGCCCGGCGTTTACCCGGGATTTTACCCCCGTTAAGTTTTGAAGAATCCTTAGAAGTGACTCGCATTTATTCCGTGGCGGGACTATTAAAAAATCGGGGAACTTTAGTGAGCGATCGCCCCTTTAGAAGTCCCCATCATTCCGCTTCTGGCCCGGCTTTAGTTGGGGGAGGAACCTATCCGAAACCGGGGGAAATTTCTTTGGCTCACAGGGGGATTTTGTTCGCCGATGAATTAACAGAATTTAAGCGGGATGTTTTAGAGTTTTTAAGACAACCTTTAGAGGATGGATTTGTCACGGTTTCTCGTACTAAACAATCGGTAATTTTTCCGGCTAAATTTACTTTAGTTGCGAGTACAAATCCCTGTCCCTGTGGTTATTATGGGGATACGATTCAACCCTGTACCTGTTCCCCTCGCCAACGAGAACAATACTGGGCAAAATTATCGGGGCCTTTGATGGATCGGATCGATTTACAAGTGGCTGTTAATCGATTAAAACCCGAGGAAATTTTACAACAATCTCAAGGAGAAAATTCTGCTAATATTCGACAACGAGTAATCACAGCCCGGGAACGCACCCGCCAACGATTTGAAGATGAACCCCAGTTCAAATCAAATGCGGAAATGCAAAGTCGCCATATTCAAAAATGGTGTAAATTAGATACGGTGGGACAGAGTTTATTAGAAAATGCCATTAGGAAATTAGGGCTATCAGCAAGAGCGAGTGATCGAATTTTAAAAGTCGGTCGAACTATTGCTGATTTATCGGGGGAAGATAATATTAAACCCGCCCATATTGCCGAGGCAATTCAATACCGAACTATTGACCGAATGCAGTAAGTTTTAATTGGGGTGTTACTAATTTTTCAGTAAGTGTGGATAGTTCACGCTTCTTTAACAAATCGAATAATTTCTCTAACATGATTGAGAAATTGTCCATCGGTGGTTAATTGGGCGATCGCATTTTTGGCTTCTTTTTCTAATCGTTCATGTTCGGATAAATTAGTGGCTTTTAAGGTTTCTAAATCTGCTGTTAATCGGGTAAAATCTTGACGGGTTGTTTGCCATCTTTGTTCCTGTTGAGAAGCCCAAGAATCCGCATATTTGAGGTTTAATTGTCGTTGTAACTCTTTCAAGGTTAATTCTACAGTTTCAAAGCGATTTCGCAGTTCTACCACGTCCTCGCGGGGATAGGATATTTGATGCCGAACCATCGCTAATCGGATAGATAAATATTCGTAAGCCCGCACCGATGGCCGTACAATTGTTAATAATAAAGCTGCCCCCGCACCCCAATAACCCACCAAACTAATTCCCGACCAAGCTAACCCATAAAGTCCTAAAGTAGATATCAAATGTAAACCCAAAGCCACCCCCAGGGAACGTCGGCTTAACCGGGTCACATATTCTACCTGTTTGGACTCAACGGGAATCCCTTTTTTTTTCGATTCTTCTGCTTCGGCTAAAACTTCTTTAGCTTCAAAATGAATAGTCCAAGGAACAGTTACAATTAATAGTAACCACCAAAAAATCCCATAGGAAATCAACCAATCTAAAAAGGTTCCTGCGGAAATTTGTAACCATTGTAGCAGACTAAATAGGATTAACAAAAGCAGGGTTGATCCCAAACCAAAAAAACCATAATTAAACTGTATTCTCATGATAATTAATCCTAATTAATGACAGGTCAAATCGAGCGAAATCTATTAAAAAATCCGATTTCCCTGCTGGCTTTTAATCCCGATTATGGAAAAAAATATTCAGATTGCGATCGCCGCTGTGACACTTCTTAAAGTTTCACACGCTGAAATTAGGATAAAATTAGATTGAAACCTGAATTTTTATGAAATTAATTAATGATTAACCCAACTGGAAAAGTTTATTTAATCGGGGCTGGACTAGGAGAGATTGCCTATCTAACTCTACAAGCTCAACAGTTACTTTCCCAAGGAGAAGTAATTATTTATGATGCGTTAGTTGATGATTCTATTCTGACTTTAGCTCCTGAAAATAGTTTAAAATTAGAAGTCGGAAAACGAGGGGGCAAACCGAGTTCAACCCAGACAGAAATTAATCAATTATTAGTTCAATATTGTCAATTAGGAAAACAAATCATTCGTTTAAAAGGAGGCGATCCTTTTATTTTTGGGCGCACCACTTCCGAAATTCAAGCATTAATTGAATCCCAATGTCAATTTGAAGTAATCCCCGGACTTTCTTCGGCTTTGGCGGCTCCAACCCTCGCCCATATTCCCCTGACTGACCCGGTAATGAGTCGCTGTTTTGCCGTCCTAACTGCCCATGATTTAGAAGCCTTAGATTGGCAAATTGTTTCCCAGATAGAAACCCTAGTTATTCTAATGGGAGGACGGAATTTAGCCGAAATTGTTCATCAACTCTTACGCCATGAACGCCTCCCTCAAACCCCAATTGCGATTATTCAATCTGGCGGTTGTTCACAACAAAAAGTTTGGGTTGGCACATTAAATGATATTGTAGAAATAACAGCCAATCAATCCCTCTCTCCCTGTGTGATTGTGGTGGGTGAAGTCGTCCGTTTACGGGATTTTATTAACCCAGATCAATACAGTTGGCAACGGGAAAAACAGCCTCAAAATTCTATTTTAAATTCGGTTACTATGAACCCACTCCTATTCGGTAAAACTATATTAGTGACTCGTTCTGTCGAACAATCAAGTCTCCAAAGTGACTTATTAAAAGCTCAAGGAGCAATTGTTATTGAAATGCCTGCTTTAGTCATTACACCTCCGTCGAGTTGGGAGAGTTTAGATCAAGCGATTGAACAATTAGAATATGGCTTTGATTGGTTAATTTTGACTTCTTCTAATGGAGTAGAATACTTTTTTAATCGATTAATTGCTTTGGGGAAAGATACCCGCAGTTTAAATCAAACTAAAATCGCCGTAGTTGGGAAAAAAACCGCCGCTAGTTTACAAGAACGTTATTTAAAACCTGATTTTATTCCGCCGGATTTTATTGCAGATTCCCTGGTTGAATATTTCCCCGATTCCCTAGCAGGAAAAAGAATTTTATTCCCCCGAGTTGAAACTGGAGGACGGGAAATTTTAGTACAGGAATTAACGGCAAAAGGAGCAATTATTACAGAAGTTGCTGCCTATGAATCCGGTTGTCCTGAGAGGATTTCACCTGAAGTTTTAGAGGCATTACAAACTCAAAAAATTGATGTGATTACTTTTGCTAGTTCTAAAACCGTTAAGAATTTCTGTCAACTGATTCAAGCCCTACCGGAACAAGCTTTAACCCCGGATTATTTAGATACAATTTGTATTGCTTCGATTGGCCCCCAAACCTCTAAAAGCTGTATGAATCTGTTGGGACGGGTAGACATAGAAGCGCGAGAATATACCCTAGAAGGATTAACTCAAGCAATTATTAATCACTTGTCTCTATTTCAATTAAAATTGACTGATTAGTCGTTAATTCCTGTTGAGTAATTCCACTTTTGAGACAAATTAGGATAAAATAGTTTTCAGAAGTTTGGAGAATGATAGATCTATTAGAGAATAGCTACTGATATGAAATATCTCAACATACAGGAAATTGATCTCTCGCTCAATGCGATTGTTGACGAGGTTACGACAAACCAATCTGAAGTTGTAATTACTCGCCATGGTTTACCCATTGTTAGAATTGTCCCCTGTCAAACTACACCGATAACAAAACATTACCCACTCAGGGGAAAAGCAATTACTATTGCCAGTGATTTTGATGAACCTATGCCTGAGCTTTGGGAAGCATTAGGGGAATGATTTTACTTGATACTCACGTTTGGTTATGGTTGCTTCATGATCCCAGTCAACTACTTGTCACCTGCGATGCTAAGATTCTTAATTATCCATTTGTCAAAACGATTTGGTAAGTATTTTTTGATTTAGGGATTTTGAGCAAGTGGGTGATTCCCCTTTGAGGTAATCTTTTCCTGACTTGCAAGCTCGTCTAATTGGGATTAACTTAAAATAGAAGTCAGAAAAATGATGAACAAAATTCGGTCAATTTACGTCGATAAATAATATTGTCCTCTTGCTGATTTTGTCTGAAATTTTTTAAGGGTAATCGATAATGGAAAATCAAGCCCATTTATACGGAGGAGTTGCATCATGGGTTTAGGGTCATGGAATTCCGACTCCCTTCTTTATCTGCTTACGGGCACAGCAACGGTTGTCACCCTGGTGGTCAGTCAATCTACAATTGTCCTGGCAAAAACGGCGCAACAGGTGGCAGAAATTGCCGAACCCATTACCGTGCAAATTAACAGTCCGTTAGGCGATGGGTCTGGGGTAATTATTGCTAGAAAGGGTAAGATTTATACGGTTTTAACGGTGAATCATGTTGTAGAAGATCCAAATGTTAAATATAGTGTGCGAACTTCCGATGGAAATAGTCATCCGCAGATCAAAATTGTTCGGTTACAAAATGATGATCAAGAACCGGATTTAGCGATTATTCAATTTGAAAGTTCTCAAAACTACCCAATTGCCACATTAGGTAATTCTGAACAAGCGGTTATTGGTGCTCAAATTTATGTTTATGGATATCCCGCCACCGGGGGATTAACCGGAGTGGAAAGGGAACCGGAATTATCCCCGGGATTGGTGACCAGTCGCCCAAAAAGTCGTCCAGAAGGCTATAATTTACGCTATCAAGCGGTAACTTGGAGTGGCATGAGTGGGGGGCCGGTTTTTGATTCTGAAGGCCGGGTGGTGGGGTTACACGGACAAGGAGAATTTGGCTTTGCTCAAACCAGTTCCGGTGATGTGGCTCCCATAAAAACGGGATTTAATGCGGCAGTTCCGATTAATTTATTTATTGTAAAATTATTAGAAACGGGCTTAAAATCATCGGATTTAGTGATTGATGAAAAACTCCCAGAAGCTAACCCGGTTTCCTTGGATTTTCCGAAAACCTATCAGGCTTTTTATTTTCAAGGGTTAACTTTATTAGACCAAGGAGAAACCTGGGATGCAATTGATGCTTTTAATCAAGCCATTGCATTAAATCCGAACAATCCCGAAGCCTATTTTAATCGCGGCATTGCCCGGACTCTTTTAGCCGCTAATATTGGTGAACCCACTCGCGCCCCTAATCCGATTGAGGATTATACCGAAGCCATTCGTTTAAATCCTGGTTTTGCCGATGCCTATTATAATCGGGCGTTAGCCTATCTGAAATTGAACAATAAAATTAACGCCAGATCGGATTTTCAAAAAGCGGCGGAACTCTATGATAAATTAGGTCGAAAAGCCGCCTATCAAGAGGTGTTAAATCGTCTCCAAGAACTTAAATAATTTACTTTGTTTTTTGGGTTCTATATTCAATTTTATCACCTCTATAGGGTATACTAAATTTATAGACCGGAGGAAGGTAGATTTTCCTCCTGTGATGATAGGTTTGATCACCTAAAATTCTCCGTTATCTGACACTAGGATGGTTAACGGTGGGATGTTCAATTAATAACTGATTCACTGAGAGAGGAAAAAAACATGGACGCTAATACCATTAGGGAAAGAGTTGCTTTGATTGAAGGTAAACGGGAATCCCTCGTTAAGCTTTTAGAAAAACCTAATTTAGGAACTCTGAGAATAGACGTTAACCAAGCCTTAGAAGAAATTGACGAATTAATCGAAGAATTTAAGCGTACTTTTCCCAGTCCCGATCATAGTTAGAGAGCAATTCTATGTTATAGGGAATAGGCAATATTAAGACTTTCCTATTCCCTATTCCCGCGTTTAAAATTAAATCAGCATAGTCAGTATCCCATAACCTTAATCGTGATGAGCTTAGAAATTACAAAAATAGAAACTACAGTTTCTTCTGAATGGGCTGAACAACTCCATCAATTATCCCTAGAAACTGGAAATTCCTTAGAAGAATTAGTTCAAGAAGCCATTGGTCAGTATTTAGATAAAACCCGAGTGTTTTTGAGTAGTCAGTCCGTCGATTTAGAATATTTTAATCTCCAAAAAGAATTATTAGATTTACAGGGAAAAGTTGAATCTTTAAAACCCTTATTAAATCAAGTTGCCAAACTAGAAGCCAAAATAGTAACTCTGGAAAAAATAGTTGCCCCCGAACTTTCTCTTTCCCCTAGTTCTACTTTTTCCCAACTGTTAACCGATGATAATGATCAGGATGAACCGGATGAAATTCTGACGGATTTTTTAGTGGATTAGTTAGCCCTAAAGGGCTTACTACAGGTCTAGGGGAGCCATAACTCTTAATTTTTCTTCTAATAATATTTTGAGGATAAATTGGGTAATAAAAACTAAACCTAGTCTGGCTTGGGCTAACTCAGGTTGATTTTGTTTGACTTCTCCCCAAATTTGACAATAACGATAAAATTGTTGAAAATGTTGGCTAAATTGTTCGGCAATTTTTTGCCAATTTTGAGGAATAGTGGAACCCAATAGAAGATCAACCAGATTCACCGATTGGGTCAATAATTGATATTCATAACTTTCGGTAAATTGTAGTTTTCCTTGGGGATTTAACCAGGGAATCGGCGGAGAATTGGGCTTAATTTTCAAGGGTAATGTAGCAATCAAATCAGATGATTCTAAGGTAATTAACTGATCGCGATCGCCTAACCGCAATAAGGAACAACAGCGAGCATGACTATATTGAATTAAAAATTGATCGGGCAGAATTTGCCGATCTTGAATGGGAGTGGGTGTCCAGGGATGGCGGATCATTTGTTCTAACCAGGTTGCCAGTCCAACATCCGTAAACTCAAACTGCAATAGTCCCGAGGGTAATACCTGAATCTTGACCTCCGGTGATTGATCTAAGTTGAAGGTTTGGAACTTCAGACCGATGGACGTGGCCAGATCCAGAGGAGATTGATGCCAACGGGAGGCTAATTTCAGGGCGATCGCCGCTCCATAGATTACCCTGGTGTTATTTTTAATCCAATTTACGGGAATTTCCTGAGAGTCCCCCGTATCAATTCCTAAACCATCTAAGGTTTGTCTCAGTTGTGCCCTTAACCGACCTGCTGGCGTCAGCATCAGTGATCAAACTCCTTGCCAAGTTGCTCAAATCTGATATTATCAGCAGATTAAGTTAAGGCATGACGCAAATTTATTGAAATTTATTTTTGAAAAGAATTGATGATTGATTCCCAAAGGGATGTGTTTTTTGCTACATTGGTTAAAATGTATTAAACCCATCTACTTCAAGCATGAAATACACCGTTTAACTCCTCGGTGTCTTAACCGCCCTCAATGCCTTTGATTTTGTTTGAAAATTTTTAATGAGCCGATCTAATGATACAGTCCTCCCCGATTCCAACCGATTCTAACCGACCGTTTTTAACCTGGCAACGGATTACTGACTGGGCCCAGGAACATTACCGTTGTCGAAGTTTCACCAAAGATGAACGGATTCCAGCCCGTCCTGGGTTACTGTATTTAGTGCAACGAGGGGCTGTCCGGTTAGTCGGTAGCGCTGAACTGCAATATGCCGAGAGTAGACCCAAATCCCGACCCCGTAATCGCAATTTAGACGAAGCCTTTTTGGGTTTTGTGGGGGCGGGTCAGCCCTTTGAATTGATTGCCCAGTCGCCTTTTAGCCTACAAGCCTATAGTCACGCCGATGATACAACGGTTTTATGGATGTATTGGCATGACTTGGATAACTGGCCCCATTTTCGTCGGGAAGTCCTCGATGCTTTTCGTTACCAGCATCAACGGAAATTACTGTGGTTAAGTACATTGGGTCAACGACGTACTATTGACCGACTTCTGGGATTTTTAACCTTACTGATTGAGGAATACGGCGAGTATTATACCAGTGGTGATGGGGAGGATGGGTTTAAGGGTTATCGTCTTCCTTGGTCATTAACTCACTCTCAAATAGGTAGTGCGATCGGGACTACACGGGTGACTGTAACCCGGTTGATGGGGAAACTCCGTCAACAAAACCTGATTTATACTCAGGATGATAACTTTATCTGTATCCCCGTTGACCCAGAAACCGACAATCAAACCCCAGATTTAACAGAAGAATCAGGCTTTGAGGAAGAAGAATAATCAGTCATCAGTCATCAGTCATCAGTCATCAGTTAACAGTCATCAGTTAACAGTTAGGAGTTAGGAGTTAACAGTTAGTAGTTAGGAGTTAACAGTTAGTAGTTATAGAGCTACGCATTACAGTTAGGACACTTTTGAGTTCTGAAACCCTTTTACTGCTTACTGTTCCGGTGTTCCCAGATCCGGTGTTCCCAGATCCGGTGTTCCCTAGCGCGTAGCGCTATAACTCTTACACTGATAACTGATGACTGTTAACTGATCACTGATAAAACTTGCCGTAATTGTTCCGTTGTCCGGGTTTGATTCTGGGAAATTTCGAGCAACTGATTCAATTCAGTTGTGGTTTGTTCTAACTGTTGGCGAACTTGATTCCACGAGTCTTGAACCGGTTGTAACATTTCCTGATATAAACTGATCCGGCCCCAAAGTTCGGCTACCATCCGTTGCTGTTCGATCCAACTTTGTTCCGCCGCTTCTAACTGTTGGCGAGTTTGTTCGGTGGTGTTGGTGCGCTCATTGAGATCGGCTTGCCGCCCGTCAAAACTCGAACTCAGTTGCTGAATTTCGGTTTCCAAGGTTTGGAGTTGCTGTTTTTGTTCCTGTTGTTGGGTTTCCAAACTGGCAATCACCGATTTAAAATCCACAGCCCCTCCAGGGCTTACGGGGGTTAGACCCTGGCGACGAAGTAAAACCGCTTGATATTGGGTTTTATGTTCCTCCCGTTCTTTGAGGGTACGCCGCTGACCCACTAGGGTTTCATTTAGCATTTGATAGGCGTCTTGTTCATCGGTCAATTCCGTTTGTAAATCTTCCCGTTCAGAATCACTAACGGTTTTGAGTTTTTCCTGAATTTTCCCAATATCTTCGAGCTTGTATTTAAGTTCCTCCTCCTGTTCTCCCACCATCCGAAACCAGCGATCCCACTCTTTTTCCAGTTGTTTGACTTCGGTTTCTAATTGTTCCAAGGACATCGCTTCTAAGGCTTGGACATCTACCTTGACACTGACAGCCACCGGATCACTTTCAGACTGACGGGAAGCCAAATCCTGTAACTGTTCTAATAGGGTTTGACGGTTTTGAATCAGGGTGCTTAAGGTTTGGGCATAGTCCCGTTTGGTTTGAAGTAACTGTTGCTCGCTGGCTAACTCCGCCCGGTTTTGGATTAAAGCATCCTGAGCCTGTTGCCACTGCTGCCATTGCTGTTCAATCTCGGTCGTCTTACTGTCTACGGTTTGTTGAAGTTGTTCTGCTTCGGAACGCTGTGACCGTAACCGTTGGCGATGTTGTTCTAGTTCATTCAGAGCACCGGCTACCTGTTCCCGGGAGCGCTCCAGTTGTGTTTGTAGGGGTGAGATCGAAATCGGGTTAGATAGTTGATTGAGTAAATTTCCCAGGAGTTCTGACTGTTCCGTATTTAAGGAGGGAGACGACTGCAAAGCGGCCTGTTGTTCTTCAAGGTGTTGCCGTTGCTGTTGTAATGCAGCCCTCGCGGTTTCAATATCTTGACGGGCTTGATCAATTTCAGAACGTAGACGGTTACTTTCATCCTTAGAGCGATCGATTTCTTGACGCTGCTGTTCGAGTCGCTCTAATTCTCCCTCTAGTTGTTCCATTTGTTCCCGTCGGGCTTCCATTTCCATTTCCCGACGATTCAATTCTTGACTTTGGTAAGTCAAGGACTCTTTCCACTGTTCGATTTCTTCCTGCTGGGTTTTGAATTTTTCTTGCAACCGCGAAAAATCTTGCAGAATTCCCACCAGTTGGCGCGCAGCTTCTTGAATGCGCTGTACCTGTTTACCCGTATTCAGATCGACTAAAACTAAAGTTCCATCCTTGAAATTATTTGCATCTTCAGCCAGGACGACCTCATCCCCGGATACGGCGCTCCAATTGTTTTCACCTCGCTGACAAGCCAATAGCTTGAGTTCTGTCCTCCCGCCACCCAGACCAAATTTGTTACTCTGCTTTTGTACTTCCGCTAAATAGAGCATCGGCCCTTTATCCTCTTGAGGTGTTCAAGCATGATTTTGATTTACCTGTCTTAATCATAAAACCTTCTGGGAGTAGCAGTTAACAGTTTATACTTTGCCCTATTCTACAGGCTCAATTCCAGCAGCGCGCAGTTGAGCTTTTAATCTTTCAGCCCGTTGGCGTTCCTGCTCGGCTCGTTGGCGTTCCTGCTCGGCTCGTTGCCGTTCTTGCTCGGCTCGTTGCCGTTCCTGTTCAACCTTTTCTGCACCCCACCATAGCAAATTACCCTGTTCATCCCACCAGCGCAACCAATGGCCCTGACGGTTTTCCCGAGTTCCTTGCCAGACTCCCAGAAAAAGCTGCATTTCCGGTATCCAAAACCAGCCCTGCTCATTCACCGATTCCAGTTTATACCGTTGGGTATCACCAAAACGATACAATTCTAAGCTCCCTGAGTTGGGTTCAAAAATCCCGTAATTGGGGACTTGCAAAATCTGTTCATAGAAGAAGAATTTCCCGGGGGGATAGGTTTCTTTCACGGAATATTCTCCGCCGTCGGTTTCGGATAAAAACTCTAAGACCAAAGCCGGAATTTCCCCTTGGAGTTGCGGGGTATAACTGCGAACCACTTCCCCTCGACTTACGGAAATCTGGGGAATGTAGGCCCAGTCGGGGGCTTTCACGGCGATTTTGCCATTGATAGTCGCACAAATGCCGTAGTTCGTCGGGGTGAGGGCCGTTTCTGGCAGTTTTCCGGCCAGTTGCAAACTTTCGGTGAGGGCGGCGGCGAGGGCGGGTTGATTGATATTATCCACCGGGTCATCGGGTAGTAC
>DATNRE010000676.1:0-2678 GCA_036703685.1 Candidatus Obscuribacterales bacterium | reverse complement strand
ACCCAACCGACTCGCTCAACCCAATAAAGGATCTAAATCAATGGTAGCTCAAATTCAAGTCAATCAAGCCGCGATCACGACCGAGATTATTGATACATACGTTTCTGACTTTGACGGCTTGACAATCGACACTATTCAAATGACATACCCGGACGGCACGGTTGAAACCCGTTATGGGTGGACTGAGGAAGATTTCACCACGGGAGAAGTGACTTACTACCTCCGAGCAAAAACCGGGGCTGTCTTGAGTTCCAACTGGAAAACCACCAAAACTAATAAGTGGTTAGTTGCCTATCGTTACCTTGACACCAAACGCCACCAAGCCACCGTTACAGCCCACAATTCTGCCCTCGAAGTGTTAGCTAGTCCTGAGTTCTTTAACCGCGCCGAATACGAACAAGCTAAGGCAGACTTAGGATTCTAAACAACAATAACCGGGGGTGAAATATCCCCCTTCTCTTAACACTTCAAAACACTTCAAAAGGTAACGATAATGCAATCACTTCAAAGCACCGCAACAGCTATTAACACAGCGATTCTACCCAATACTCCCAAGGATTTAAGAGTCGCCTTAGCAACGGGTCAAACCTTGGGAATTAACCGCCCGTTTCTGGACATTCAAAAAGATTTGTACCGCAAAGTCCCCGACTCTTATTATCAGTTCAAATCAAAAGGCAACACCCAGATTATTTACCTACCCTGGGAACTTCTAAGCTGTTGCATGGATTTCATTACGCCGGGTTGGGAAAAGTCGATCACTCTTAATCAAATAGGGGAACGGGTGACTGTTGAGTGTTGCGTAACCATTCACAGTTCCGATGGTTCATTTAAAAGGACTGCCACGGGGTCGGACACCCTGCTAGACGAGGGGTATGGTGGGCCTGTAGTTGACGCTGAAAGTCAGGCATTCCGCCGCGCCTTAGCTAATTTTGGATTCTGTTCTTACCTCTGGGATAAGGACATATCAAACGCCTTAATCAAACGGATTAAAGGATAGGAATTAACTAACATATCGGGGGTGAAATATCCCCCTATCAACTAACAACAAAGGACTAAAACAATGACACATCAAGAAATGCTAGAAATCACAATCTCAATTCTGGAAAATGTGAAAAGCGGTAAGATTTCCGAAGCCAAAAAACAGATTGAAAATCTTACACCGATTCAAATTATCAAACTGTTTTCAATGGGTAAGCACTATCAATCCGAGTTAGAAACATTGAAAGAACTGGCTATTTATCACTGGTAATGTTGAAACACCATAGGGGGTGAAATAATCCCCCTAACCGCCTCAAAAACAACTCTACAAAGGACTTAAAACAATGACTAAGCAATGGACTTTAATCAAAACTTTCACCCTCCCATTAGATAGCAAGGGACGGCAATTAAGTCGAGTAGATTTGTCCCCTAGTTACTTTTCCGACTTAGCAGAATTACGCAAGGAATATCAAGGTTATCAGCAAGAAATACGGGGTCAAGTCCATGACCAGATGGAGTTCTGGGTATTACTTCCTATTCCTGAATCCGACCTGTTACCCGCACCCAAAACAGTCCCACCGCATAACATTATCAAAGCAATTGATTTCAAGAAACTGCAAGATAAGGAGCGTTTCAAAGGTGAACTAGACCTGTTACATGGAACTATTGAGGAACTGCTACGGGATGACAACTTAGAAGCCTATCCAGAGCTTAATTGTGCCTTGCAGGATGTTCATTCTTTAATTGAGAAGCTAGACATCAAAATAGATTATTACCAGTATTAAATCGCAACTGAGAGGGGTTTTAATCCCTCTCCTAACCCTTCACCAACTTAGGATTAAAACCATGCAGAAACCTTACCCCAACTGGTTAACTAAAACCCAATTACACCAAGCCGAATTACTTCTCACGGAGTTAGACTTTTACTATGGCGGTATATGTGATGATGACGAATTTGATCAGAAAATAGACTCTATTCTTGATTGGGATTTCCTCACCGTTTATCAGGATTGCAACCTTCTGTACGCCCGATGCTGTGAGGCTCAATACTACTCTAATCTTCCCGATGACTGCACCCTAAATGATGTTTATGACTTGATTGATAAGGCTAAAAAATTAATCGTTTTAGGCGCTCAAAACTTAGATCACGGGATTCAATTAGAACTATTCCCTATCAGTTGACCCCGGTTAGGTTAACATAATTTGGGTTATCGTAACCTAATCACCTCTAACCCCTATTCTGTAGGGGTTTTAACCTTTTAACATTATTTCCCGACACCCTCACAACAAAACCCCCATAATTTAACGTTTTTGGGGGTTCTGTTATTGGCGATCCTATAATTCAATCGGGACGCAAGAAACATTTTTAACTAATCTACAGATATCCCCCCGGTAATCGACTAACCGGGTGTTAACGGTGAACTGGTGAATTTGACCACCAGCCCCGATAAAACGGGCTGCATAACTATAATCGTTAACGCTCCCATCTCTTATCAGTCGGGCTTTATAGTCGGTTAATTCTGTACCTAACCACCAAGGAGAATGATCCTTAACTTTAATCCAATCATTGGGTCTAATTCCTGATGTCGAGGCGGTGCTATTGTTGCTAAATAATGGAGAATCATCGGACATTCTTAATAGACAACATGATCCGCCGTTATAACCCAATATCTCAGTAATCAATTCTGATTCTGCCATTG
>DATNRE010000675.1:0-3138 GCA_036703685.1 Candidatus Obscuribacterales bacterium | reverse complement strand
GCGGATAAAGTTAAATCACGAGAAACTTGCCAATCTAAACCGATGAGTAAATCCCAATTGACAGGAGCTTCACTTCCTCCTGTAATTGAGGTTCCTCCCCGGGTTGTAAGTGCTAAATTATCGGCTAAATTGAGTTGAATTTGTGCCCCCACAGAGGGATCAAACCAATCCGGTCGATAGTTAATATCTGGGCCGGGATCAAAACCAAAATCAATATTAAGATAGCCAAAACGAGCGCCCCCATAAACTTCAAAATCCAGAGAAGGATAGACAGAATTGGAGTTTGAATCCTCTTTAACATTAGTTAGGGGTAGGGTTCCTAAATGCCATGCAAGTGATACTTCTGCTATTAATAATTCGGTATTAAAATTAATATCAATTTCTGAACCCTTCTCCGTTAAACCCAATTCCGTATAGACTCCCTGAAAGATTAATCCGATATCCCCATTCCATGCTTCTAAACGAGTTCCTAACTCTAAAATTTTATCGAACTCCAGAATTTTTCCTAAGCCAATATTAAAATCAACTTCAATGGGAACTTGACCCGGAGGAACTCGATTAACAATGGTTTGTACTCCTTCTCGAATTTGAGTTTCTAAGCGTTCTGTCAAGTTTTGTCCCCGTTGTTGTAAACGTTCTCGCACCCCTTGAGCAATTCTATCTTCTAATCGAGTATTACTCTGATCAAAAGGTAAGCGTTCCAAGACTTGATTAACGGTTTGTTGAATTAAATCTTGGGGTAACTGATTTGAAATACGATTGGTAATTTCAGCCGTAATTAAGTCTACTAAAACGACTCGATTAACACTAGCTCCTTCTCCAACAATGGCATAACCATCAATATTAAAAGGCACAAATAGCATCGGTTCAATTTCAAATCGCCATTGGCTTTTTTGTTCAGATTGTTGAGAGTCTGGAGTAGAATTTTGGGAAGTTTCAACGGAGAATTGGTTAACTATATTATTAGAAATTTGAAGATTTTGGTTAACTGTATTTTCTAAGGAATTAGGAAATATTATTGTCGGGGATTCTGAGAAAATTTCCCCATCTTTTTTTATGGGTTGCGAGTCAGTTAAATCAATAGCATTAGTGCTAGAATTAATAAAATCCGAGTTCAGTTCCGAGAGTTTGAAATCCGCTACATTTTTTTGATTTAATTGTTGTAAAGCATCAGGTTGAATAGCTTTTTCTTCGATTTGATTAGAATTTATATAATTTTGATTGATTTCCTGTGAAGAAGAAGGAGCGATCGCAATTTTTTCTATGGAAACGAGGTTTAACTCAACGGCAGATTGATCAACGGAAAAATTTAGGTTAGAATTAATTAAAAACTGCTGCTGATCGTCAGAAAAAGCCGAGGATACTGCGGATTCTGAATCCTGATTAATGGAACTCGCCCAAGCGGGAGCCATAACCATAAATGTTAATAGAGTGAAGCAAGACGTTAAAGCTGATTTCATCTGGTGTTTTGTATGGGTTGAAAGTTCTTTTAAAGTCTATTAAAAATTGAGGGATTTAACAATCACCCCAATAAAACTCACTAATCCAATCACAAGCAAAGCAACGCCGATAACTTCTGTACTGTGGGAGGTTTCATAAGTATAGCGATCGCTTTCAATTTGTTGAAGTAACAGACGATGTTCCCTCAGTCCCAGGGCCATTCCTAACATTCCCGTACTGATAAAAGCCAGTCCTACAATAACAGAAAATCGCACCGGATCAATCTTAGGGCTAAGTTGGCTCTGTTCAATGGTTCTGACAATTGTAGGAATACCAAAGCCAAAACCAATTAACGATAAAGAAGTGCGTATCCAAGCCATTAACGTGCGATCGGCGGCGGCGCGACTGCGATATTTAGCGAGTTCGGTACGATCTTCGGCTAATTCATTGGTAGAAAGCTGTTTATGGGTTTCTGAGTTGTTAGGTGATTGATTCATATTATAAAGAAATATAAAAATCTCTCAATTTCTGACTGTTGTTGTCTAATTTAAGTTTAAGGCTAACAGATTGCTGAGATAGATAGCAAGTCTATTTGAGTTGTACAAATTAAACCCAGGTCAAACTCTTACCCCGTAGGCATGACTATTATACAAATGATTTAGACTTGCTATATTTAAAAAAATTTAGGAAAATCAACTCATCATGACATCAAGCGATCGCATTCAACGCCAAATTTTACCCATTCCTGATCAAACTCACTTCGGACTCACCACCTACGACGCCAAAAATCCCGATACCCACTATCCCCCCATTCGGGATCTGCGTCCGCCAGCAGGTGCGCCCAACGTACTAATTGTGCTGCTCGATGACGTCGGTTTTGGGGCTTCTAGTGCCTTCGGTGGCCCCTGTAATACCCCCAGCTTCGAGAAACTAGCATCCCAGGGACTCAAATACACCCGCTTTCATACCACCGCCCTCTGCGCTCCGACCCGTCAAGCATTACTCACCGGACGCAACCACCACTCCGTCGGTATGGGAAATATTACCGAAACCGCTACGGCTGCCCCTGGTCAATGCTCCGTGCGTCCCAATACCAAAGCACCCCTAGCCTTGACCCTGAAATTGAATGGTTACTCAACCTCCATGTTTGGTAAGTGTCATGAAGTCCCGGTCTGGCAAACCTCACCGATGGGGCCCTTTGACGCTTGGCCTACGGGTGGAGGTGGGTTTGAGTATTTCTACGGCTTCATTGGGGGCGAAAACAATCAGTGGGAGCCAGCGTTGTACGAAGGCACAACTGCCATTGAACCTCCGGCTACCCCGGAAGAAGGTTACCACCTCACCGAAGACCTGACAGATAAAGCGATCACCTGGGTGAGTCAGCAGAAAGCCCTGATGCCCGATAAACCCTTCTTTATGTACTTTGCCCCCGGTGCGACCCACGCTCCCCACCATGTCCCCAAGGAATGGATCGAGAAGTACAAAGGCAAATTTACCCACGGCTGGGATCAGCAACGAGAAATCACCTTTGCCAAACAGAAGGAACTGGGGGTAATTTCCCCCGATGCCCAGCTAACACCCCGTCATGCAGAGATTCCCGCCTGGGATGACATAGATCCCCAACTCAAACCCGTGTTGGAACGCCAAATGGAGGTTTATGCCGCGTTTTTGGAACATACCGACTATCACCTTGGGCGG
>DATNRE010000674.1:0-3284 GCA_036703685.1 Candidatus Obscuribacterales bacterium | reverse complement strand
TGGAGCCGCCACCGAAAATCAGATCGTTTCCTCTACCACCATGGACGATATCGTTTCCCTCGCCAGGACGAATATCATCATCACCATCACGTCCAAAAATCTTGTCCTGACCCGATGTGCCGTCAATCAGATCAGAAGAATGGGTTCCTAATATGAGATTAAATTCTGATTGATTTTTCATGATTGCACAATACCTTGATGATTCATGGAACACGCGCAGTTCAAGGTTTGAATTGATCGATTGAGGGATTACAATTCAAACA
Source organism: Candidatus Obscuribacterales bacterium (assembly GCA_036703685.1). Taxonomy (GTDB): domain Bacteria; phylum Cyanobacteriota; class Cyanobacteriia; order Cyanobacteriales; family Microcoleaceae; genus Planktothrix. Next base: position 3,021 of record DATNRE010000674.1, on the reverse strand, counting down.
AAATTTAAAAAATCTTTGAAACCCAGAGTTACCCTGCCTCGTCCGGTCTGAACAACGGTCAAATTTCTGATGGATACCCTCATATTTTAGTCGAATAATTATAAATACTGAGAATTATTATATTTTCTTAACTTAACCTTTAGGAAAATAGGAGAATCCTGAAAAGCTAAAATCTTGATCCGAACTCATTGATAAAATTTTTATTTGTTTAATCAATATCTGTCTGAGGGAAGACTCTTTTCCCTGTGTTTACTATTATCATTTGTATAGATAACTGAAGCAAACTGTAAAAAAATCAGTGTAGTTCAATTCGGTTTATTTAACCAGAATCAAGCCAATACGGAGAATATCATGAGTTTAGAAAATCGCGTTAAAGCAACCGCTAAAAATATTGAAGGTAAAATTCAAGAAGCGGTGGGAGATGTGACTGGAGATCCCCAAACTCAAGCGGAAGGACAAGCCAAGCAAGTGGAAGCAAAAGTCCGTCATACAGTTGAAGATGTGAAGGATGCAACTAAAAAAGCTATTGACTAATCAGTGATCAGTAATCATTAATCCGTAGTCAGTCTATTAAATATTGCACTGACTACAGGTTAGTGAATTGAATGTTTTTGATATCAATATTTTCGGGGCAATTATAGTATATTATTTTTGAGGCTGGCTTGGTGTATTCCTAGTCAGGTTTTTCTGTGTTAGACCTTGATCAGAATTTCAGTTGCTATGAAACATAAAATTTAAAATCAATGGAAGATCCCCAAAAGACTCGTGTTATTCCCGTTGGAATTGTGGCCGGAATTGCCGTTGGCTTAATTGCTGTGGGTGCGGGGTTAAGCTGGTGGACATTAAGCTCCCGTTCTCCCAAAGAACAACCTGTTGTTTCCTCCCCAACCCCAACCTTACCCCAGCCCACCCCCTCGCCATCGCCAACCGTTGAGAAAACCCTAAACCTCTATTGGGTAGAAGATAAAAACGGTCAATTTGCGATTGTTTCCCAACCGATAAAAATTCAAGCCCAAAACGACCCAACGGTATTTTTAAATATCGCCCTAGATCAATTATTTGCCGGGGCTTCCGACCCAAATCAAGTGAGTGAAATTCCCAAGGGAACAAAACTCCTGAACTTAACCACCAACAACGATGACATTTATGTAGACCTATCCCCGGACTTCACCCAAGGCGGGGGGAGTGCATCCATGATTGGACGCCTAGGACAAATTGTTTATACCTCTACGACCCTTAACCCCAATGGCAAAGTTTGGCTATCCGTGGGAGGAAAACCTTTAACGGTATTGGGGGGAGAAGGCTTAGAAATTCCCCAACCGATCACTCGCTCAACTTTTGATCAGGAATTTCAGTTTTAAGAAAATTTGAGCATACCTAGGTTGATTTTTTGATCTCGGTGGCTATGGCTGGCCAATAGACCCAGGAATTTAATCGGGTTTAATTTTAATTAATGGCTGGCCATATTCCACGGGAGAACCATTTTGAATTAAAATTTCCATTACTTGGCCAGAAAATTCGGCTTCAATTTCATTCATCAACTTCATGGCTTCAATAATGCAAACGCTCTGACCCGTAGAAATGCGATCGCCAATTTCCACAAACGGCGGTTCATCCGGGGCGGGAGAACGATAGAAAGTTCCCACCATGGGGGAAGTAATTTCGACCCACTTGGATTCCGGCGAAAGGGGGGGAGGAGTTGGCGCCGAGGGCGTTGCTGGGGTCTCTGTAGTGAGAGATCCTCCAACGGGAGCGACAACCGCAGTCGGTATCACCGGAGACGACACCAACTGTGAACTAACCCCCGCAGTCGTTAACAGCGTTTCAACCGGGGACAAAGTTTGAGATCCGGGCGAAACTTCTTTACGAACAGTCAGTTCAAAATCTGCGCTTTTGAGTGTTAGCTCTGAAATGTTAGTTTTATCGAGATCAGCCAGCAATTCACGAAGCTGGTTCAAATCTAGTTGCACAGTTGGTATGTCTCCCCTAAATTTGCAGTCTATCTTGATTCAGTCCGTTGGGTGTGTGTTTAACCCATCGCCCAACAGCCTAAACCGCTTAAATATGAAATCATAGTTCGGCGAGTTTTCACTCTCGACCTTGGTAGCTATCGGTACGGGTATCAATCCGAATCCGTTCCCCCTTAGTAATAAATAAGGGAACCATCACCTGAGCACCTGTTTCCACAATAGCGGGTTTTGTCCCCCCTGTGGCGGTATCTCCTTTGACTCCGGGATCGGTTTCGACCACTTCTAAGGTGACAGAGTTCGGGAGTTCTACTTCTAGAACCTGCTCTCCCCAACGAACCACGTTAACAGTCATGTCATGTTTGAGGTATTTAACCCGATCGCCAATCTCAGATTCCTTCAAACGGGCCTCTTCATAGGTTTCCATATCCATAAAAACGAAGTCTTCCCCTTCTTTATAGGTATGTTGCATTTCGCTTTTTTCCAGGGTCGCTTGAGGAACAGTCTCTCCCGCCCTGAAAGTACGCTCTACCACACTACCCGTCTGTGAGTTTTTGAGCTTTGTCCGCACAAAAGCAGAACCTTTTCCGGGCTTAACGTGCAGAAATTCTATTACACGCCAGACTGAACCATCTAATACAATCGTGACACCTGTGCGAAAGTCGTTACTGGAAATCATGCAAGCTAATACCTGGGCAGAATAATCGGCATCTCATTGTACCTCTGAATGGGGAATAGAGGATTAATTTTTTTCCCGTGCCAACGGGCTAAATAGTGGCAAGATCAGTATAGAGAACAAAAGTTAAGATTTATGTTGCATTTGTCCAATTCCATGAGAAACACCTATAAACATTGGTTGAGAACGGGTTTAGTGGCTGTGCTGCTATTTACCCTATCCGTGGGTCTGAGTGCCGCCTGGTGGGAGGGTGACAGTTCCCCCAAACGGGAAAGTATCCTACCTCAAGGAAACGCGATCACCGATGGTCAAGCCCTCTTACGCTATGCTCTGCCCATCGATAACGAAGCGGTCAGAAAAATTCAAGCAAGCTTAGAA
>DATNRE010000673.1:0-5400 GCA_036703685.1 Candidatus Obscuribacterales bacterium | reverse complement strand
CACCCACCCTAATCAAAATTCACCCCGAACCTCGACAGGTACTCGCGGGTAGTGATTTAGTGGCTCAACTCGAACACTGGTGGCTGCGTTGGAGAGAAACAACGGAGTTATTGGAGTTAGAGGAACAACCGCCCGATCCTCTGACTTCCGGTTCCCCCCCGGCCCATACTGCTAATTCCGTAGCCCATGTGACTGAATTAATTAAACTCAGTGATGAGGTCTTTCACCTGCAACAGGAAAAGGAACTTTTACAGCAACAATTACAGTTTAAAGATCGGATTATTGAAATTCTAGCCCATGATTTGCGGAGTCCTTTAACCGCGACTTCCCTAGCCATAGAAACTTTATCTTCTGATCAAATTACTCCGGCTTTGAAGTTGCGTTTAATTCAACAGGCTCGCGCTCAAATTCAGATTATTGATCGGATGATTACGGATATTTTACAGACCTCAAATAGTCCTAATATTCGCTTACAGATTCAACCCAATCAGTTAGAATTAACAACTTTCCTACACCAAATTTTAGCGGAATTAGACTCACAATTTCAGTCTAAATCGTTGAATCTAAAAACCGATATTCCCCATGATACCCCGTGGGTTTATGCCGATCCCGAAAGGATTCGGCAAGTGATTGTTAATTTATTAGATAATGCCATTAAATATACTCCCCGGGGCGGCACTTTGGAAGTGAGTGTGTTACACCGTACCAGTCAAAAGGTACAGGTGAGTATTGCCGATAGTGGGCCCGGAATTCCTGAAGAAAATCGCGATCGCATTTTTCAAGAACGTTTTCGTTTAGCCCGGGATGAAGCTCAAGAGGGTTATGGAATTGGTTTATCGTTGTGTAAAAAAATTATTGTTGCCCACTATGGCAGTATTTGGGTTGATTCTAGTTCCACCCGAGGCAGTTGTTTTCACTTTACCTTACCAGTTTATCATTAAAGTTCAGGGGGAACAGATAGGAGTTTGACCTAAAGATTATTTCTCAACGCGGCAATAATTTTTTCATTGGCTTGAGGAAAGGGAAATTGATCAATTTCATCTAAGGTAACCCAGCGAATTTCATCACATTCTAAAGGCTGGGGTTCCCCACTCAAATAACGACAGTGATAAACATTTAAAGTGACTTTAAAATGGGTATAGGCGTGTTCAATGGTCATTAAATGATCTTCGACTTCGATTTCAATGGCTAATTCTTCTTGAATTTCCCGTTTAATACAATCTTCTAGGGTTTCTCCCGCTTCTAATTTTCCCCCGGGAAATTCCCACAGTCCTCCTAATAAACCCTGGGCTGGCCGTTTATCAATTAAAATTTGTTTTTGTTGATTCCAAATCACACCAACACCAATAATTTTATGGGGCAAGGGAGAGGAGATTTCAGGCATAGGAATTTGGGATTGAAGATTAAAAAAATTCAAATGGGATAGGGATCGCAAGTCTGACTAGCAAATCCCGCCCTATTTGTGTATACCATATCAGTAGCGATCACCTTAACTCAACGGGATCAAACTTAGGCACACCCATTGTAATCCCTATTCTTCAGGGGATTTTTCACTCACGGCGATCGATCTTTCAAAGGCCATTCTTTGTTCCGCATTACGCAGAAAATAGCCACTAATCATTGCCGACGCTAGGAGTCGTCCTAAATGTTCACGACTGGTGGTTACTGTAATCCCAAAATGTTCCGAGGGTAAATTTCCTAATAGTCCTAAAATATTCCTTTCCATGACTTGGAAAACTTCCGAAGAATTGGGTTTAGACAGTTGAGAAACCGTATCAGGACTCATGGACTGGACATATTGCCACAATAGGTTTCCAACTTCTCCGGTTTCTTCTTGAAAAAATTCTGAATTGCGCTTAGATCGGTCGTTCATGTTTATCTACTCCGTTATAGCAAGAGTTTTCTTAGATCTCGACCTGATATCGGGTCGGTTTGTCCGTAGTCTCGATCCGGCTTAGGTTTTAGGATATGGGGCTAGGACTGAAATAGGAATAATAGACATCTGCCTATATCTTAATGGATTTTAAGCGGTGGAGCGGTTAAACTATATATTCTAGCCCGTGAAAACACGGATTAATTAGGATTAAAATTATTAATCACCCGCAAAACCCATGACTGTTGAAATCAAAGTTACTTCTATTGTTTGTCAAGCCTGCGCCAATACGGTGACTAAAGCGATTAAATCTTTAGATGCTGAGGCTGATATTAAAATTGATTTAGAGACAAAAATAGTCAATATTCAGGGTAAACCCTCGGAAACCGCCATTAAAGAAGCGATCATTGCGGTGGGTCATACCGTAGAGTAATAATTAACTTAAGTAGTAAGCCCTTTAGGGCTTCATTCCCCAGAATTAGTAACAAAACCTCATACCAATACTATGTCTTAGGTTTAGGGGACTAAGCCCTGAAGGGCTTACTACTAATAAATTGGGGGACTAAGCCCTGAAGGGCTTACTACTAATAAATTTCTGGTTTGCCCAAGCAAGTTTCCTTAATATTCGCTACCCTGGACATAGGAGCAAAATATTTCCGATTTCAGTCATAGATTAGTAATTAGACTCAAAAGCAGGAGATCATTTTCCCTTATAGGCGAGGCTATTTACATTGAACTAGAATCATGACTCAGGAATTCCATATTTCCGTCACCCCGGTTGGAGACAATCAATATTTGGTACGAACCGAAAAGGTCGCATCCGGTGTCCCTTTGGCCGAAGAACAAGTTAAATGGCCTGTGGATCAATGGTTAGCCCAGGCTCGTCAATTGATGAATGATCCCCTGTTAGGTCTATTGGAAGGCCAAAGCGTTCGTCCTTCTCGGGGTTTAAGTCAAACCATTGACCCTCAATCTACCAGTGATCCGCCCCTGTTAAGCTTAGTCGAATTGGGTCAACAGCTTTATCATGGCTTATTCCAAGGAACGTTACATGACAGTTGGACTTGCGCCCAAGCGATCGCTCAAAATCGCCAGGAACTCTTACAATTACGCTTAGGCTTAAAAGGGAAACGCTTATCAAGTTTACCCTGGGAAGTATTACACGCCGCCGATCGTCCCATAGCTACGGGAACAGATGTGGTATTTTCCCGGTATCAACCCGGAATGAGTTCTACTCTCCAGACCCAGGTTAGAAAACCCAATCAACCCTTAAAAATTTTAATTGCGATTGCTGCACCCACCGACCAAGATACCCTACAACTCAAGCGGGAAGTGTTGCATTTACAAGAGGAATTGCGACGGGAAAATAGACGGAGTAACGGCAATTTTGTCGAACCCTCAACCCCCGATATTCAACTTACCATTTTAGAACAACCTGACCGAGAACAACTCACCCAAGCTTTAGAACAAGGGGAATATCAAGTCTTTCATTATGCCGGACATAGTAATTTAGGGGTATCCGGGGGAGAATTATATTTAGTGAGTCGTCGAACCGGATTAACAGAAACTCTCAATGGCGATGATTTAGCCGGATTATTAGTTAATAATGGCGTGCAAATGGTGGTGTTAAATTCTTGCCGGGGAGCCTATGGAAATACACCCAATGTTAGTGATGATCCAGCCCATTTAAATTTAGCTGAATATGCCGTTAAGCGCGGTATTCCAGGGGTATTAGCCATGGCAGAACGGATTCCCGATGATGTGGCACTCACCTTAACCCGATTATTATATAGAAATCTGAATCAAGGTTATCCGATTGATTTAAGTTTAAGTCGAGCCAGACAAGGATTAATTTCGGCCTATGGTTCCAATCAACTCTATTGGGCCTTACCTATCTTATATTTACATCGACAATTCAGTGGGTATTTAACTATAAATCAGGCTAATAATTCTATTCTGGAAGAACAGGAATTTCTACCTTTACTTTCAGCTTCAGCAGAACAAGAGTCTAAGCCCAAATCAACCTCTAAAACTCTATCATTATCCGAACTGGATAACATGAATGATGATCATATCGAAGATCTATTAGATGATATGGTTTGTGAAGATAATTTAGATAATAATTCAGAGGATCTTGACTTTATTGGAGATTTTCTCAATCAATCAAGAGTTGAAAATCCTCCTACAAAAACCGAATCAATATCTAATTCAGGATCGGAAAAACCTATTTTTCCTCCTTTAAATTCACCTTCACAGCCCATTAAAAACAAGTCTTTAAATTCTGATTATAAAACCTTTTTATCTGGTTTAAATGCTGTTAATTTATTTAAGGGAAAACGATTATTTTGGGTTCTACCATTTTTGCTAATTCCCTTGGGTTTTGGGGCTTTGTGGTGGCAAAATATAGCTTTACAATCGAAAAAATTATCACAGACAGGCCATGGTGCGTCTCTAGGAAATGTTAACTCAAATCAACCTCAAGCAACGGATTTAAAAACAGCCAATACGGATTATGTTTTAGGAATTGCCGTTGATCAATTTTATCAAAAAAATCTCTTAGCCGCAGAAGAAGCAACTACGGAATTATTAGATAGAGGCGCCTTACAAAAAGCTAAATCTGCCTTAGCTGCGGTACAGTTTCAAGATTTAAATAATCCGATGATTAATTTTTTACATGGTCGGTTAGCTTGGCAATCGATTCAACGGGGAAGTACGGAATATAAAATTGATGATGTCCGACGCCATTGGGCAAAAGCAGTGCAACAAAGTCCTGATAATATTGAATATAAAAATGCCTTGGGTTTTGCCTATTATACCGAAGGAGACTTAGAAAATGCCTATCAAGTTTGGATGAAGGTTTTAGAGATTAATGAACCCGTTTTGTCGGGGAATATTAAACCCGGAACAGCTAATAATATTCAATCTGAAGTTAAACAACATGATAAGTTAAATGCTTATGCTGGTATTGCTTTGGTTTGGTGGAAGTTTGCTCAAACTTTGCCTAGTGCGGAAAAAGAATTTATGTTAAGTAAAGCGGTTAAATTTAGTAATAAAGTGCTCAGTGAAGCCCCAACTCAATTTCAACCCAATGAACTGTCTGACAATTGGATGTGGTCTAAGGAGTTAATTCGAGATTGGCAATTATTACAAGCAGAAAGATAAGGAATAGGTAATGGGTAATAGGTAATGGGTAATAGGTAATGGGGATTTCACGAATTTTAATCTGTGTAATCCGCGTAATCCGCTTAAATCCGTGATCCTCTTTCAACTAAAAATCATTGTTTTTGTTCAACTCCAAATCCAACTAACAATATATTTTCTAAGGGGTTATTCTCAATCGGTCGTTGATAATTAATAATTCTACGAATTCTTAACTTTGGATTAATTAAAGTAATCGAATCTACCGAAACAATACTGGTATAAGTAGTTTTCATTAACAATTCCCGAGTTTCCGTATGGTAGCGAAAATGTGACACCATTGGTTTCGCTTCCTCATAGGCTTTATCTCGCAGATAATCTCCTTCAAT
>DATNRE010000672.1:0-10070 GCA_036703685.1 Candidatus Obscuribacterales bacterium | reverse complement strand
GGTCGTCCAGGGTTAGTGATTGAAACTAAGCGAGAATTATGTCAAGTTTGCAAACAAAAAACAACTTGGGATCGATGGACAGGAGAAACCAGGGAAGCGAATGCTTCTGCTAATATTCCTCCTAAATTAGTCAAAAGAGTTTTAGATATTTACAATTATATAGACGTGATTGAAAATCGGAAACGATCATCTCATGAATTAGTGATTGATCATCGTTTTCCGATGGAACGTTGGGGTAAAAGTGAACCGAATCATGATGTTAATATGAGTGAAACTGAAATAAGGAATAAATTTCAACTGCTCAAAAAAGATAGTTCTGGAAATCATAACCTTTTAAAGTCGAGAAGTTGCGAGAAATGTATTGAAACAGGAAACCGAGGAACACCATTAGGACTCGAATTTTGGTATTTTGGGAATAAAAAATGGCCGGATAATATTCCTCAATCGGGTTCAGAAGCCGAGGAAGGATGTGTCGGTTGTGGATGGTACAATTTTGATGCTTGGCGAACGGCTCTTAATGCAACTCTAAAGCAAGTTGAATCTCAGAAGTTTTTGGAATAGTTGATAACTCTTTCTCTTTCCCTAAACTAATACTGTCTAAATAGGGAATAAGAGCATATCCAATACATTCTGCTAAACGGGGAGGAACTGCATTTCCAATTTGCCACATGGCTTTTTTCATCGTTCCTTCAAAGATAAAATCATCAGGAAATGACTGTAATCTAGCCATTTCACGAGCAGAAATAACGCGGTTTAAATAAGGGTGAATATGGGTTCCGCCGTGATTTTCTTTAATAGTCATACTAGGTTTACCTGGATATTGACGTTTGAACGCATCAAGATAGGTTTCATATAGAGAACCTCCGGGGGGAACTTGTGCAATTCGCTGCATATATTCAGGGGAATGACGAGTCCATTCATGATTAATTTCAGGAATGGGTGTATATTCAGGAAGATCGGAAATAGCCGATTCAATGGGTTGATATTGTTCCGGTTGAAGTTGAGGTTGGGGATAAGGGTTTTCGAGTCCAAATCTGTTAGCAATAAATATCGCTCTGGGTCGAATTTGAGGAATACAATAAGCGGCAGATTCAAGAATAACAACCGAAATATTTGAGTACCCAATAGCTTGAAATTGTTCAAATATTTCTTGTTTGATTTTTCCATTGTTCATTGTCAAAATACCGGGTACATTTTCCATCACAACATACCAAGGTAGAATTTCTGACACAACACGAATAAACTGTTTAAATAAGTTATTTCTGGGATCATCGGGGTTCCGTTTTCCGGCAACAGAAAATCCTTGACAGGGAGGGCCACCCACAACAAGATGAATCAGAGGTAAATGCAATTTTTCTAACCATTTTATTGAGTTAAATTCATGAATATCACCACAAAAATGATCACAGTTAGGAAAATTTCTTTGATGTGTTGCTGAGGCAATGGGATTAATTTCAACGCTGACTACGGGATTAAACTTAGCTTGAACTAAACCTTGAGTTAATCCCCCGGCACCACAAAAAAGATCGATAAAGTTATAGTTAAATGACGATAAGGGCTGATTGTCAATATCAATAAAGACTTGATTGGGATCACGCTGATTTGTTAACAGTTCGCGTTGAAGTTTCTGATAGCGACCTAATTTTGCTTGTTTTTGTTTTTTTGCAGTGGATTCTGTTTGCCCAGCCGAAAATAAAGATAACTGTAAATCCATACCGAATACCTACAAATGTTAAATTTTAGACAAGATTTTTAAAACTAGCCTAAAATATATTTTTTGATTGAAGACAAAAAAATATATTAGATAGTAATTATAAGTTAATTTCCAAAAATTGTCAAAAATGTCCTAACATCCCTTCCATAAAAATCCAGTTGATTGAAGAGAAAAAAGCACACCCTTTGTTTAAATTGTATGGCGTGTGCTTTTTCATAATTTTATTGTGAAATTCAATTATTAGGCTTTTAACTGACTAATTTTTTAGTTACCTGATCATCTTAACTTAATGTATGAGTGCCTTTGTGGTTACTTTAATAAAGGATTTAACCAGTACAAAATTTGTTTTTTGAGTTGGTTTAAATCCTGATAAACTGATTGTTTAATCCATTGACCAATGGCATCTAAGGGGGTAAAAGTTTCTCCCACTGACCAGTTGACATTTTGACCCAGGGGGGTTTGATGGTCGCCATTTAATTTTTGTAAGGTGGTTAACCCGGGGAACTTTTGATCTAAAATATGATGTAAATTAGAAGTTTGATCAATAGTATCTTTAGAGAACTTAATTAAAAGATTTCTTCTAATTTGATAGCGATCGCTAACTAAAATATTAGTTTCTTCGGGAGAAGGACTAAACTCTACATCCATAATTTGAGAGAGTTGTTCCACTAAAGGAATCGACCGACGAGCGGGATAATTATTAAAGGACATTAAAATATTTCCCGAACGTTCTAGGGGAAATAAAGAACCCATTAACAAATGAACTTTACACCCCATACTATGCCCTAATCCATAAATTGGTAAACCGCGTCTTTTTAATAATTGTAGATCATATAAATCATATAATCCATCTTCAAATATCTCGAAAACTTCTTGAGCGATCGCCGTATGATCTAGGGTATTAATAAAAGGAGTCGCCACAATTGCATAACCCTGATAGGCGAGTTCTTCGAGTAACCAACGATAGGTTAAATGGGGTGCAGTTGCCACAAAAGCTCCTCCCAAAAAATGCACAATTGCTTGAGGTCGGGGAGGAATTAACACCCAATTTCCTGAAATAGAAAGCCAGTCCATTTAATTTTTTATAATTGTTATTTTGACATAAAATCAATACCCTCTATGAGCATAATTTTAACTCTATTATAGAGGGATTTATATTCATTTTACCTCAATTGATGAATTTTTGGAAAATCTAATTAGGCTGTAGTCCGATGGGATTTAGCCAGTATTTGTGCAGCGAAGACACCGCCGATAAACCCGAATAAATGTCCCTGCCAAGAAATCCCGTATTGTAAGGGTAAAACCCCCCAAAGTAAGCCGCCATAAAGCCAACCTACGACTAAGGATAAAACAATAGAAAGGAAACTACGCTCAAAAAATCCTCTTAGTAGCAGAAATCCTAAATATCCAAAAACAACTCCACTGGCTCCAATATGAATTGTATTCGGTGAACCGAATAACCACACCCCGAAACCACTAACAATCATGGTGATGAACGTGACAATAAAAAAGTCTTTAATATCCCGAAGCATCACAAACCAACCCAAGGCAATTAAGGGTACAGTATTCGAGGCTAAATGGCGGAAATTTCCATGTAAAAAAGGCGCCCAGAGAATCCCTTGTAACCCTTGAATATTACGGGGATGAATTCCTAAGCGATTTAAACCGCCTCTAAATACAAAAAAATCAATAATTTCAATCATCCAGAGGAAAGCAACAATTCCCCCTAAAATTAGGATATGGCTTTTGATTTCCTGAGTTAGTGATGTTTCAGTTCGGTTAGACATAATCGTTTAGGGTTGGAAGATAACGTGATTTTAGTTAACTACAAAACTAGCTCCCGTTGTTTCGGATTTGGCTAAGATTAATTATATGATAGTCAAAAATCTAGTCAATTGTCTATGAAAAATATTAGATTAGGAAAATATCTTAGCTTAAATGATTTTTGTACCTGTACAAATACTTATCAAAAATATTCCGATAAAATTAATCCCTATCCTACTTCAGAAGAATCAATTCAGGCACTAAAAAATCTAAATTTTTATATTGTTGATCCGGTTATTGATTGTTTTAGTTTAGCTAAATTTAAGCTAACTTATGGATTTTGTTCCCATGAATTAAGAGTTTATTTAGACAAAAAAGATCCGATTACCGGATTGAAAAATGGTCGGGTAGCTCCGAAATTAGATCAACATATTGCCCATGAACTTAAAAACAATGGAGAATATTACTGTCAACGGTTAGGGGCGGCTTGTGATTTCCTAATTTTAGATTTAGAGAGTGATCAATTAGTGGATTGGATTTTAAAAGAACAACTTCCTTTTGATTCTCTCTATTTTTACGGGAAAAATCAACCGATTCATATTAGTTATGGCCCCCAACATAAACGAAATATTTGGACATTTAGCACCACGGGAAAACCGACTCAAAAAGGGATTGAACTTTGGATTAAAACCGCAAAGGAGTTTTTGTAGATTCTCGGGTTTTAAAAGAAAACTTCCGATGTTCTTGGTGAACACCAGAAGCAGGGAATAGAGTTAAATTAAACCGTTAATTGACACTGGGGACAATTACATCCTGTAATGGCGGTTTTACTGTGATCCGTTGTCCAATTTGAGGCTAAGGTTGGGGATATTTGATTGAGATTTAAGGCGGGTTTAATCAGGGTTTGAGGAGAAGTTTTAGGGGTTAAAAATGCAATTCTAGCAGGAGGAATAATGGGGATCAATTGAGCGATTAACTGATGGGTCTGGCGAGAGACAAACATCGGTTGGGTGAGTGTCAAAACCGAGACAATAAAAACACTCAATGCTAGAATGAAAATCGGAAATTTTTTGAGCAATTTCATAGCTAAAAAGATCACAATATTGTGTTTTAACCTGTTACCTATTTGGGTGAATCGGATCAGGATGATATCTTTATTATAGAACAAGTCTCAATATCCCATCCTCAAATTGAAAATTTAGCTTAAACTGGGTTACATCAACTGATCCTCAATTAATCCATCATGAAATCAACTATATCCCGTTTAATCGTCTTAATGCTTGCTATCGGTGAAGTATTCACGAGTTTATCGGCGATCGCCTTAGCCGGTGGCCCCCCTCCTGGGAAACCCTCACGACCCCAAGCCGCTCCCGCTACCACCCAACCTCAGCCAACCACTAGCTCAGAAAAAGATGATCTTCCCCCTCGATTTCCCTTACCCAGTGCCAAGGTCGCTGCTGTTAATGGAGTGGTCACGATCAAGTTAATTAATAATACAAATACACCCATTCAATATCAACTCATTGGAGGCACTCGTCAAGAATTATTAGCTCGAAATTCAACCATTCAAGTCCAAGGTTCCCTGCCAATGACTCTCACATATCAACGTCAGGATGGGGGTTCTTTATTAGTTAGACCTAAGCCCACTGCCGCCGGGGTTTTAGAAGTACAATTTGAGGTGACAAACAATTTTAGTCTGGATACCCGATCTATGAATATTAATCAAGGCGGATCGGTGTTTTTAAATTAAGTTTAATTCGGCGATCGTACCTCAAAATTTAAGGCTTAAAAATTTGTTGACCGACATCGGGATCGAGGGCGGAAACTAAGCCATTTTCATTGAAATAAATTTGACGAATATCAGCAGGTAAATTTTCCTCTAATGTGCGATAGGCTCCTTTTAATAGTTCTTTAACTTCATTGGGAGAAACTGACTCTCCTTCGGCTTGTAAATAGGCGGAAATTCGAGTTTCACTCCAATGAAAGGTTTGTGCCATCACCAGAATTAACCTTAATAAAGGTTCCATTCGATCTAATACTAATCCCACATAACACCACAACGGAGGAGGGGCCGCAGATAAAGAATATTGAATCGATTCTACTGGGGGTAATTCCGCTTGATTAATACAAACTGCGGTAACATTAATTAACCAATTTTGTAGCGTTGTTCCCCCTTCTGTATTTTCTTGTTCCCTTAAATTCAAGGGGCGCATTTCATAAAAAATATGTCGCCAGGTTTGAGAGAATAAATAATCCGCTTGTACAGGCGATCGCACTGAATGACGAATTAAAGTATAGACAATTAAACCGTAACGGCAGAAAATAGCAACAAAGTATTTACCCTGATCAGGATAATTCTGAAACAGAGTTAACAATTCCTGGTCTTTATGATGAAATAGGGACTTGACCAGTGGATGGCTCGATTCGGGTATCTGAAGCGTTTGCACGGTAACTTACAGCAAATTTTAGCTGGATAGTGTTTTCCGGTTGCATCATAACTGATCTTGGATCTAAAATCAACTTTTGAACATCTATCCGTCATTTCCTAATATTTTTACCGATTTAATTCAATAGTTTTGATGCTAATTTATGGATTTTTTACTCAAAAAACTGCGCCATCCCACCGGGGAAACTCGAAAAACTAAAACTCTCCTAATCCTATTACTTCCCGCTACCATTTGGTTAATGATTTTTTTTGTTATTCCCCTGATTATTGTCTTGATTTATAGCTTTTTAGAACGGGGAACCTATGGAGGAGTAATTTGGGAATTTACCCTCAAAAATTATCAACGATTAGCGAATGATTTATACGGGAATATTATTTGGAGATCCCTGGGTCTAGCCTCATTAACTACCTTAATTTGTTTAATCCTTGGTTATCCTATCGCCTTTTTAATTGCCACCATTTCTAGCCGTTGGCGAAACCTGTTATTATTTTTAGTGATTATTCCTTTCTGGACAAATTTTCTAGTTAGAACCTATGCTTGGATGGTTATTCTTCGTTCTGAAGGAATGATTAATACCTTTTTACAAAGTTTGAATTTAATTTCTGAACCCCTTAACTTATTATTTACTCCCTTTGCGGTTCTTGTCGGTTTAATTTATGGTTATTTACCCTTCATGATTCTACCTTTATATGCCACCATTGAGCGATTAAATTTTTCATTAGTTGAAGCGGCTCAAGATTTAGGTGCAAACCATATTAAAACATTTTTCAGAATTATTTTGCCCTTGACTTTCCCCGGAATTATGGCCGGATCTGTGCTGGTTTTTATTCCCGCTTTAGGGGCATTTATTACCCCGGATATTCTCGGCGGAGCCAAAACAGTTATGGTGGGAAATTTAATCCAAAATCAATTTTTACAAGCCCGGGATTGGCCATTTGGCTCGGCTTTATCCATGGGATTAATGATATTAGTCTTAATTCCTGTTATGATTTATTTTAGAAGTTCTAATTCAGATAATTTATATTAAAACCATGAATATTCAAACCCTAGATAATTTTATTCATACCTGGGGAAAAACCGGATTAAAACTACAAGCGACCCTAGTTTTTGCTTTTCTTTATTTACCGATTTTAATTTTAATCATTTATTCCTTTAATGACTCTCGGTTTAATTCAAATTGGACGGGATTTACCTTAAAATGGTATCAAAAGTTATTAACCGAAAGTACCGCCGATATTGCTACCCAAAGTCTTTGGAATTCCTTACAAAATAGCTTAATTATTGCGATCGCTTCCACCCTAATAGCCTCTATTTTGGGAACAATGGTAGCCTTAGCCTTAGAGCGGTTTCGGTTTCCGGGTGCTAAATTATTAGAAACGTTATTATTGTTACCCATTATTATTCCCGAAATTACCCTAGGCGTTTCCCTATTAGTCTTTTTTACCTTAGTTTTTAGAATCCTAGAAAATCTCATCGGAATTCGCTTGACTTTAGGCTTACCTTCAGTAATTATTAGTCATGCTACCTTTAGTATTGCCTTTATTACTATTACAGTAAGGGCGCGTTTATCCGACTTAGATCCCGCCTTAGAAGAAGCTGCTTTAGATTTAGGAGCAAATGAATGGAAAACCTTTTGGCGCATTACCTTCCCCTTAATTTTTCCAGCTATTTTAAGCGGTGCATTATTAGCTTTTACCATCTCCTTAGATGATTTTGTTGTCACCTTTTTTACCACAGGAGTTGGTGCAACAACCTTACCTTTATTTGTCTATGGAATGATTAAATTATCCGTCAGTCCAGTAATTAACGCCATTTCAACTTTAATGTTACTCGCTTCTCTTTTCTTGGTAATATCATCTTTAAAATTACAAGATGGAGTGAAGGTAAAATAGTAAGCTAGGATACTCCTATTGCTTGTATTTACAAGGGATTAAGTTTAAAATTAATCAGTGCATAACTCACCTGAAACATTAATCTTTATTTTTCCAATATGAAACGAATTCTAACATTAATTCTACTATTCTGTTTAGGTATATTTTTACCCTTTGGCTGCACCGCCAATCAGTCTAACACCCCCCCGACCACACCTACAGCAAATGTCCTGAATCTTTATAACTGGTCAACCTATATTGACCCAGAAGTTCTTAAAGCCTTTGAGCAAAAACATCAAGTTAAAGTTAATTATGATACCTACGATAGTGCCGAAAGTCTTTATGCTAAATTAAAAGCCGGAAACCCAGGTTATGACGTGGCATTTCCCCCAGATTATATGGTTAAAATCATGATAAAAGAGCAAATGTTAGAGGAGTTAGATCCGGCTAATATTGCTAACATCAAAAATATTGAACCTAAATTTCTAAATCCTCCTTACGACCCAGGAAATAAATATAGTATTCCCTATCAATGGATCACGTTAGGAATTGGCTATAATCTCAAAAAAACCGGAGAAGAAATCAATAGTTGGTCAGCATTAATTGATCCTAAATATCAAGGAAAAATCAGTTTATTAGATGATATGCGCCATACCATGGGAGCAGTGTTAATGTATTTAGGCTATAGTCCCAATACAATAAATTCCGAAGAAATCAAACAAGCACGAGATTTCTTAATTAAAAATAAAGATAATATTGCCGCTTTTGTTCCCGATAATGGTCAGCAATTATTAAATCAAGGAGAAGTGAGTTTAACCATGGAATATAGTGGCGATATTTTTCAAGTTATGCCAGAAAATCCTGATTTACGATATGTGATTCCCAAAGAAGGCAGTATTATTGGTATGGATAATATGGTGATTCCCAAAGGCGCGCCTAATAAAAAACTTGCCGAAACCTTTATTAACTTTATTTTGGAACCGGAAAATAGTGCAAAAATCTCTAATTTTATTGATTACGCTTCTCCCAATAAAGTTGCGATTGATCAGAAATTAATTGACGCTGAAAACTTAAAAAACCCTGGAATTTATCCCCCTCCAGAAGTTTTTAACAAACTCCAATATCTCCAAGATGTAGGAGAAGCCACCCAATTATATGATCAAGCTTGGACAGAAGTTAAAGCGGGGGTTGGGAATGGGTAATAGGTAATGGGTAATGGGCAGGGCTGTTTCAAAGTCGGGTGAAAAAGAGTAAAGAAAGAGCGATCGCACTTTTTAATTAAGCAACCCCGTTGATAGTTGGTGTTATTTTTCTAAAAATGCGATGGCAAAACCCAATAATCAATCTCGCTATAAAGTCTACCTGATCAAAAAGAGCTTCTGTACTGATAACTAATAACTGATTTAAAACTCAATGGTTTGTGGCGCTCTGGGGAAAGGAATGACATCCCGAATATTGCCCATTCCCGTCATAAATTGTACCACCCGATCAAATCCTAATCCGAATCCGGCGTGGGGGACGGTTCCATATTTTCTTAATTCTAAATACCACCATAACTCCTCTGGATTTATTCCCAAGGTTTTCATCCGAGTTTCTAACATTTCTAACCGTTCTTCCCGTTGGGAACCTCCGACAATTTCCCCAATTTTCGGAGCTAAAACATCCATCGCCCTAACGGTTTTTCCATCCTCATTTAAGCGCATATAAAAGGCTTTAATTTCTTTGGGATAATCCGTGACAATGGTGGGCTTTTTAAAGTATTCTTCGGCTAGATAACGTTCATGTTCTGATTGTAAATCTAAACCCCAACTCACCGGATATTCAAACTGTTTATCCGCTTTTTCTAAAATTGCGATCGCTTCAGTATAAGTAATTCGTCCAAACTCATTATTAATAATATTATGAGCCGTTTCTAATACCGATTTATCAATCCGTTCATTGAAAAATTCCATGTCTTCAGGACATTTTTCTAACACCGATTTAAAGATATGTTTTAAGAAATCTTCCGCTAAATCCATATCTCCTTCTAAATCACAAAAAGCCATTTCGGGTTCAATCATCCAAAATTCGGCTAAATGGCGAGAAGTATTAGAATTTTCTGCCCGAAAAGTTGGCCCAAATGTATAAACATTCCCGAACGCCATCGCCATAATTTCCGCTTCTAATTGCCCACTTACGGTTAAATAAGCGGGTTTCCCAAAGAAGTCTTGACTATAATCAACCTGTTGAGATTCTGTTAGGGGAATATCCTTTAATTTAAAATTAGTTACACTA